>JACQOU010000186.1 GCA_016207775.1 Deltaproteobacteria bacterium | reverse complement strand
TGCCAAAGTTCTTGGGAAGTCCGGCCTTGCCATCCGGACTTTCTGCCATACCCACTAACGGGAGTCAACCGGGCAAGCATCTTCCCTGATAAGCCCGATATTCTGTTCCGCGGTACCCAAAATTTCCTTTAGCTTTGCAAGTTGCATGACTGCTTGAGCTAAAATCTGCGTGAGAACGGCGACATCTCCGCCAAAAAGATCGGCTCGCGCTATATTCGGTGACAGGAATAACAACGAAACAATGATCACAAGCTTCTTCATGTTCCCTCCCCACCCGAGGCAACCCCTCTGGGATACTTTTGAGAAAGCTCTTTGAGAATTTCCAGTTGCGACTTTGATGGGTGTTTTTTTGTCTCCTCATCAAAATGGCCGATATCTCTTGCATCGCTGGTTGCAACCCAATATTCGAGTGCCGTCGGTTCCACGGTGACCAGGCAGTGAGTATCCTCGACCATGAGAAATGCCTGTGAATAAACCCCTCGCTGCTGATGCAAAGACGCAATGGCGGCCATTTCCCGTTCGTTAAGCTGGAGTACTTCCTTGAGTCTTGTCTGATCGGCTCCTTTTTGCTTGAGTACCCATTTGATCGAAGTGTTGGGAAGAATGGCAGAGGCTATCTTGCTTTTTGCGAAATCGTCGATGTTCTGACTGATTCCGATGATCCCCCACAGGTACTTTCGGGAAGTCCTGAACACTTCGGCGATAAAGGCACTTGCCGTTTCCAAAAGCTTCCAGCATTCATCAAGAATCAAAAACTTGAGCCTCTGTCTGTCCTTTTGAACTTCACGCCAGATATGCTCCGTAATGAGATAAAGCGCAATGGCCTGAAGGTCTGGAAAAGTCTCAAGTCCCTTGAGATCAAAACAAACCACCGGGCGGCAAAGCTCAATCGTCGTATCTCTATCAATCAGCTTCCCGTAAGGCGTATCGCCACACCAGGGGCCCAAGATTTTTCCAAGCCGGTTTAATTCCACAGCCTTATCTTCAAGCAAGATTTTTCGAAGGTCGGACAGTCGGGGATTCTTATGGCACTTGTAGACATTTTGGATTGCCTCTTCGATTTGCGCCCGTTCAAGCCGTCCCAAGCCGCTATCGCCTTGCTCTTTAGTCATCATTTCAATCAAGCCAACAAGAAACTTAACTTTGTGGTCGGAGGGTCCGGCTTCGCCGGTAAGCAAATCAAACGGATTTAGGCTTAAGCCCGAATCAATATTGAACAGCACGTACTGACCGCTTAAGTTTTCACAAAGCTTTTTGTACGAGCCACCGATATCTACGATAAAAACCTGTGGGTTTTCCTTAAGCATTTGAAGGAGCAAAATATTGGTCAAAAAAGATTTTCCGCTGCCCGATCCACCCGTGACAATCTGGTTGAAGTTAGCCAGCTCCCGGGAAAAGGGATCAAAACCCACAAGACTTCCCATATGGGACCTAAGAAGTACTCGTGGTTCTTCATGCCCTTGCCAAGGGCCATAGACAGGCAAAAAATCAGCCAAATTAGAGCTTTTTAACCGCTTGGCACGCTCTTTTGCTCTTGCGTTTGGAATCGCAAGCTCGCAAAAGATGTCAAAACACGGAAGGGTCTCCTGCATGGCTTCCGCGCCTATTTCCCTGACCTTTGCAAGCGTTTGAGAGACCAGATTTTTCAGCTCCTCTTCGTTTTGCGATCGCAAAAGAATATTCAGGCTAACGGCAAAAACTTTTTCCCCCTGCGCCACCATTTCATTAAGCAGGCTTTCCAAATCCTGAAATTTTGCCTCGCTTTCGATATCAGAGACCCCAACTCTCTTCCCTCTCGCCATCGAAAAAGCTAGCCGCCTTTGAAGCTGAAGACTCTCCAGTTCCTTTTGCTGCACGGGCACATGGATCGACAGGAAAAGCTTGGAATCAAAGGGCAACTCACGCATCCCTTTTCCCATTGAGGCATAGGTTTGGGTGGGCAGACACTTTAACGAAATGACCCGATAGTGCATATCCCCCAGCAAAAAACCGCTGTTGTATATGCCGACGTCCGTGAACAGTAGTGAGAAGCGGATATCTTCAGGGTCGTAATTACCAAGCCCGATATCGCGTGTCGGGTTCCACTGCCGGTAAATCAATTCGGCGACCGCTCGCTCGCTTATGGGTCTTGATTTAATCCCAAGACAATCAAGCCCGCGAATAATTTCTTCCTTAAGTTGCACCGTTACGGTGAGTTCACGCTCCAGGGAATCCTCGGCTATCTTTTCAAATAGTTTCGGGCGCCCAAAAATTCTTGGCTTCTGAAATAGCGATGCAACTGGCTTCCTGCGAACAAACAGCTTCAGGCTGTGACGAGCAATTAACCCAAGCCCGTCGAGTTTCCGAAGATGAGCCAGGCGATCTTCGTGCAGCGCCCGCACCGTCTCGCTTACACTTTCGTGGCAAAGGCTTTCATTTTTCAAAATCACCGTCTCATTTCCCGCTTCTATTTCTTGAACAAATTGGATGTCCATTTCTTCGGACAGACCATTTAGGAAAACAACCAAGCGGCAAGCAAGGCTATCGATTTCATGATCGTCACGGGTGGAAACATCAAGCGGCGATAACTCAAGGGCAAACCCAAAAGAGCCATCCGAAAAAATCAGATAATCCCCCTCAAAGCCCCAAATCTGTAGCTCGTCGGCAAGACTCACCGTCTTTCTCCTTTCAACCGTGGCGGAAAAACCACTTCGCCGGGCTCGGAAAATGCCGATAAAATGCCAGGCTTAATTTGATATCTAAACCAATGAATAAGAAATTTGTCCGGCTTTCCCTTTTTCCCGTAACGAAGAATCAGCGCGAGCACTATGGAGGGCAGCCAGGCAAAGAAGAATTTCAAAGACGACTGCCCGAACAAAAAATTGAGCACCGACAAACACAAGAAGATGCCCAAAATATCCGCCACTTCAAAGCCAAACATCGTAAGCTTCTTATCCAGGCAACGGCTAACCTCCATGGCTCTCATTTTTCACCCCGCTTACTGCACCAGGCCCTTGATGAACTGAACGATGCTGGGTGCGCCAAAACCGACAACCGCTCCGATAATGGCAAGCACCAAATGCGAGCGGGCATTGGGGGATCCCATCGCAAAGGAAAGCCCAGCAAACACAAGCCCAAGAATTGCCACGAGCGGCAAAATCGTCGTAATCAGCTTTCCTTGCACGGCAGTTAATGTGGATTCAACCGTAGCGTATCCGATCGCGGGAAACGCGAAGTACACTACGGCAAAGAGGAACAGGTACAAAGCAAAGTTTATTTTCATAACATCTCCAATCATTCGTCAGACTTCAGTAATTCGTCAGAACAGTTGATTGATGGGCTGATGGGATAAACTTATTCAGCCACGGCTGTTTCTTCGGTTTCAAATCTGGGTTGCATATTCATGTAGATGTCTTGCGCGCCGAAAATATCCCAACTGAGTTGCATAAGCCCCGAGTTACTTCCCTCAAGCATCTTTGCCTCTCCGACCGTATTCCACAAAAATTTTCTTGCGAGATTATCCGCTTGCTTGCGTCGCAGAATACTAAAATCCCGCCCTTCAAACTTCTTCTCCGGCAAAAGATAAAAATCCACTTCCTCGAGAGTGGCTAGCTTAATCCTGAAGGTCTTTTGGCCATCCACATGGGTCGCCCGACCTACCGACCGAACCCGCCGGATGGTTCCCTGCTCATCCTTTACACCTTTGAATATTTCGAAGTGGTAAACCTTGAGCTTTGGTTCCCCACCTATTTTCGAAAAAATATTTTCCGTATTCACTGGCTTAACTCCTTGCTCCCATTTTCAAGCGCATGGGCAGCTGCTTGCCTGGTGCCCCATCTTTACCTCGCTCACCATTTCTGCCAGCCGGGCCTTGCGGGCCACCTTGTGCGTTTCGGCACACATGATAAAAATCCAGTCCGGTATTTCCCGGCTCTCCTCCCGGTCCGCCGTCTCCACCAACACCTCCGGGCCCTCCATGACCACCCCGACCGGGAGTTGCGAATGCCTTCACTTCCAATGTGTTTGGCTCTGTTATTTCGACGGTAACTGCCGCGGAATCGCCGCCTCGCCCGCCATCACCGCCGTTTGCCCCAGTTCCACCCGGTTCACCAATTTCCCCATCGCCCGGCTGAAGAATGCAGCGGTGCCGGGTCTTTTCGAGTGCGTATTCAAGGGTCGCGGTGACGCTTCCCTCATCTATCAGCCTCTCAAGCTTTTGAGCGTGACGGCCACAGTCACACACGACATCCACTTGCTGATGTGTGGAAATGGCAAATTTTCCCTGTATGCCTTTCTTGCCGATAGCCCCCTTTATCCCAGGTAAGCCATCACCCCCATTCTCACCACTCCCATAAATAAAAAGCGTTCCCTGTCCCGATCTCGCATGGATTTCTATGGTGCCTCCCGCCCGGCCATCGCCTTGAGGAACTGCCGTTTGATTTTCAGGGAACGATTCAATGATGCCATTTTGAGAAATGACCTCGGATACATTGATAACCAGGTTTTCACCCATCGTGATAATTCGTGCCCCTTCAACCAAAAAAATACGATTGAAATTGGTAAGCCTTGGGTTAAGTACAGTCCCTGAAATCTCAAAATCGATCGGAATAGTAACTGTTTTCTGCGCCACTTTTATGTTTCCTGTATTTGCGACGAAACCAAACTCATAACGGTATTGTTTTCCGGCAATCACATTCGAATCAGAATAAGAATCCTTTTCAGCTTCCAGTTGTTCGAACAAAACATCTTCTTCATCTGTTCCCACTCTGTGAATAAACCACCCCTGCGGAATGCCGCCGAGCTTTAGCCAGGCAAGATGTACTTCATATTTATTGGGAGCCGGTAGGGCAACAACAATGGCCGTGAACTGTGCTCCGATTGGTTTCTCGTGGCGTGCTCCCTTTTTTGCGCAGCTTCCAAGCATGATGAGCAAAAGCAGGAAACCAAAAATGCACATCATGTAAACTCCGAATAGGGCAGTAACCTCTTCGCGACGATTCTTTTCCACGTTTCGTTCGTTCAGTTGTTCAACATCCATTTTTGTTAACCTCGTAATTCTCATTCCCTCATACGGGACCGCCCTGATTCGACTCGCCAAAGGCGGTCCCGTTGCGTTTTCATCCGTCACGTACACGGCAGGGGGTTGGTCTTCTCACAGTCAAACGCAGCCAGGCTCGGATGATTTTCGTGCTTCAGGGGCTCAAATGCTTGCAGACTTCTTCGATGTTTAGGTTCCGCACGTTTAAAAGCGCCGATTATCTCATTAGCCTTATCTATCAGCTCAGGCCGCTGGTGTTTTTCCCGAACTGGAACAAGCCGAAAAAGATTACGGAACTGTCGTCCCAACTTATTTCGTTTTCTTATTTTCATCTAACTCCCTCTCAATCTCCTCAATCGCTTGAACCAATTCGGTATTAGTCAGCAGCGTATTGGAGCTTAGCAGCTCAACGAACTGCTCCAGCTTCCGGTACAGTAGTTCCTCAAGACTCCTCATGTTCTTCTCCTTATTAACGAAGCCCCCGGACGTTGGGATAGTCGTATGGATTTCGCCTCATTCTTTCGTTATAGGTTGCGGGATCAATTCGGAATAAGTCCGAAACACCAGCCGTGATGGTGCATATCGTACGCCAAACGCATAGGCAGGATTGTCTAAGCTTGTGTTCGGCTTCCATCTGTGGCTTGCACGCGTGTAATGAATTTCCAATTTTTCCGACATTAATTTTCAGATAAGGTGTAACTGAATTCATTTCATCTCCTTAAGCAGCCTTGGGGTGAAAGTGAGGCTCAAATGGCAGATCGTTCTGCTGCCTTTTCAGATCGAGCTCCTTGATTACCCAGAGCGGAATCGCCAACTGTGCGGGCACATCATCGTCCAAATCAGGGCTGTAATGACACTGAACGCAGTACGAGTGTGTTCGCAGCCGCTCATAATTCAGTGTTGCGCACCTGGGACAAAATCCAACTCCCATCTTTCACCTCCCGGTTTGAGAGTCTTAGGGGTTAAGCCTGGCTTTTCCGCCAGACCCCTCACCCTTTCGGATTGCAAGAAAAACAGCGTTTCGTGCCAACCCACTCGTCAGGCCCGCTAACATCGCGTGACTAAAGAAAAGGAAACGGTTTTCCAAGTGTGGATAAATACGTCGATACAAATTAGAAAGTGCGCCACTAATGGCGCCTTACGTGGACAATGCTGAGTTGAAATCTACACTTAAACTGCGCCATTTCCAGCGCACGTGGCGCAGGTGTGGCGCACCTATCTCTATTTTTTTTCTTCTTGTGGTGGAGATTAGATAGGAAAGCGCACCATTTGTCCAAACGTAGCGGTGGTTTCAATTGAGAGCACGTGTTATTGCATTAATGGCCTTCAAGCCTTCTCCAAACCGTGCCATTGAGGCACGATTGGCCTGAAGCTCTCCATATGGAAGGTACAACAATTTTAGTGAAAATAACCCCGCTAGAGCTGCAGGTTATGGGTAATCAGGTGATTCACTGAAGGTTATTCAGAAGAGATACTAGCAACCATTGGACTCAACACAACAC
>JACQOU010000205.1 GCA_016207775.1 Deltaproteobacteria bacterium | reverse complement strand
GATAGCCACAGGCATGGAAATACGCACCACACTGCCACACGTTACACGCCGAGTATGAGCGTTCTCAAGCCAAGTCCATTCAAAACTCACCAAGCCTCCGAGTGGCTGAGAACCATAAGCAGATAGGCTCGCTCCTTTCCGAACTGGGGCCAGGCAGTGGATCTGTTCAATATCAATGGCTGCTTCTTTCCCCCATTGCGAAGCGATTTCCTTCGAAAGAATGACTTTCATGGAATCCGTATCGATAGATTCCATCGCTGCACTGGCACAAAAGCCCAGAATTAAAAATGCACCTAGAAACACTTTTTTCACTTTACATTCACCGTGTGTTGCATAATTTGATCGACTGTCTGCAATACTTTTGAATTCATTTCGTAGGCACGTTGAGCGGAGATCATTCCCACCATTTCCTTAACGACATCCACGTTTGAGCCTTCAAGATAGTGGTGCATGATACCGCCCGTCCCATTTTGCGTCGGCTGGTTAAAATTAGGCGCTCCGCTGGCGGCCGTAGCGACGTACAAATTTTTTCCAATTGCTTTAAGGCCCCCATTGTTTACGAATGTAGCGAGCTGTATTTGTCCAATCTGTGAACGCTCCGTATCGGACATCACGGCATTGACTACACCATCTTCCGAAATCTCCACCCTTTGCGCGCCTGCCGGTATGATCATTTCTGGCTGGATGGGATAACCGTCTATCGTTTCGATTCTTCCGATTGCTGACTTATGGAAGGAGCCATCTCTTCTAAATCCCATTTCGCCCGTTGGAATTTGCACAACGAAAAATCCTTCGCCCCGAACCATCATGTCCATATCCCGTTGGGTATGAAGAGGCGCGCCACTCTCAAAATTTCGTTGAGTGCCGGAAACCTTAACCCCCACTCCTCTTTGAATGCCCACAGGAGATTGCGTAAGCGCAGAAGTGTTTGCGCCAGGCTCTTGCAACGTTTCGTACATTAGATCCTGGAACTCAGCGCGCGAACGTTTGTATCCGGTTGTCTGAACGTTCGATAAATTATTCGCAATTTGCTCGATTTGGTTTTGCTGTGCCTCCATGCCAGAGGCTGCGGCATTCAAAGCGCTAATCAAGGTTTACCTCTCTTTCACAATCTCGTTCGCGGTTTTACTATCGATCTCCTGGTAAGTTTTGATTGCCTGCATGTGGGATTCGTACGCTCGGGTCACTTCGATTAGCTTGGTCATCTCTCCCACTGCATTGACATTCGATCCTTCAAGAAATGACTGGTGCAGCTTGGTTTTTGATCCCCTGGGCTTCTGGTTGTCAGGATGAACGTTCCGATAATAAGAGTTCCCAACCTTCTCCAGCCACTGGCTTTCGTAAAATTCGACGACCGATATTTCTCCGACTCTCGCCCCTCTTTGAATGATCAGCCCCTCGGGAGTAATTTCGACAGGCCCTCCTCCGAGACGAATCTGTCGCTGCTCGGGTGGAAGATTTGTTTGCCTGGACAAAACAGGAAAACCATTGGCCGTTACGAGAACCCCTTGGGGCGAGAGACTAAAATTTCCCTGCCGCGTGTAACGAAGACCGGTGGGAGTCAGGACTTCAAAAAAGCCATCACCTTCCAAGCCGATATCGAAGGCTCTTCCGGTTTGCTGCAAAAGGCCCTGGCTATAGTCGGTGTAAATGCCATCCATTTCCACAAAACTCTTGTCTCCAGGAGGCCTGCCATCCGAATCCGTCAATGCTTTAATTTCTCGAGCAAGACCTTCAACGGTATCAGGCCTGCGCAGTTCCATCAGGTATTCGTTGAACGTGCCCGTATCTCGTTTGAAACCAGGAGTGTTTGCATTAGCAAGATTATTGGCAACCAGTTCAAGCTCGTGAGCCTTAGCAACCCCACCCGAAAGGGCTGTGTAAATTCCCTTATCCATTTTTTGTCCTCAAGTTTGTTGACTGATTATCCGAATAAAGATGCAGACGAAGCGCACGGATTCATTTCAAGATCTTGCAAGCGAAGTGCCAACAAGCCCAGCTTCAGAACGCTCCGCATAAGTACTGCCGCATTAGGAACTTTTTTCCCAACAGGGAAACTTTTTCCATATCAGCCGAAATCTCTCCCGTGATATAAGTGCTCGGATCGGGGGGGGAATGAAACTCAGTTGCGTTTTACTTTTCTATGTCCTTTTCAATTTTGCCAATCATGCACAAGCAACGATCATTGAGGCCTTTGGGGACTCACTGACGGCGGGCATGCTGTCCTACACAAACGTTGAAAACGCTCCCCCGCTCACTGACGTCAGCCGTATCCTTTCAGACTTTGCCAAATATGCGATTACGAAGAACCCTGTCCACATCGAACCGCATGAGAGACGAGATATCGCCTGGCCGAAACAGTTGTCGAATATCACAACACTTGGCAGCGAGGTGCTCTCTTATGCTGTCAGCGGAGCAAAAACAAAAGAATTGATTACACAGGTTCAGAAGGCCACTTCCGATTCACCCACCCTGTCCTTCTTTTTCATTGGTCATAATGATCTGTGCAAAAATACGAAGAGTCCGGATGAAATCGCCCAAGAGTACAAGTCAAACTTCGAATGGGCGCTCACACAGTGGCACATCACCCATAGCGACTCAACGGCTGTGTTTATTCCAGTAGGTAAAATGTACCGCGCCTATCAAGTTCTTGAGCACGTTATATGGCACCGACCTGTGGGCAATGTCACTTATTCGTGCAAAGACTCTTGGCAGAAATTGTTCCCTTACTGCCCCTCCTACTATCACATGCAAAAGGAAGGACAACTCGAAGCATTCTTACGTCCCAGAATTGAAGCAATGAACACAGCTTTGGATGCACTGGCGAATGAGTGGGAAAACAAGGGGCTGAAAAATCACTTCCGTTACTTAAAGGAAGTTTATTCTGCAACCGATTACGAGCCCGGGTTCTTTGCCGTGGATTGTTTCCATCTTTCCCAAAACGGCCAGCAGGCACTGGCGCAAGCAATCGCAAGGGAGCTATAGCGAGATTTTGTCGTGACTTGTCAAATTGTGGCGCCCCCACTGAAACACCCTACTGTAAAG
>JACQOU010000009.1 GCA_016207775.1 Deltaproteobacteria bacterium | reverse complement strand
GCGAACATTCCGTTAAGTTGTTCAAAAAGCTTCGTATCCCACTGCTCCCAGCCATGAAGCGCGACTTCGGTGTCAGAATGGGTGGAAAAGCGATGGCCATTCGCTTCTAATTTTTTCCTGAGCTCCGGGGCGTTATAAATTTCATTATTGCCGACGATTACAATGGTTTTGTCTTCATTCCATATCGGCTGGTTACCTCCCGATATGTCAATAATGGCTAACCGAGCATTACCCACTGCCCAACCAGGACCGCTCGCTACACCTTCCCAGTCTGGACCGCGGTGCTGAATGGCTGCCAGCATAGTGTGTGCGATTTGCTCTAAGTTATTTGGATGGGAATGAACATCCCATAATCCAGCTATTCCACACACCGGCACTCTCCTCAGAGTAAAAAAAAATACTCCTTCTGAAATAAATAGAAGTGTATCCTATGAGTATCTCACATCTAAGGAAGCCAATGAAGAAGAAGGTTGTGCTTGTCTACCCGGGATTAGCCATTCAAAGTGGCACTTTCCTGCAAACGCCATTTTCTTTATTAACCATCGCGCCCTATCTCATCAAAGAAGGGTTCGAAGTGGTGCTGGTCGATACGCGCCTACATCACTACAGGACAATTCTTCGGCAAGTCATTGATGAGAATACCCTGTTCGTCGGAATCACTTCGATGACAGGTTCACAGATTGTCAGTGCGATTGAAGTTTCCAAATATATAAAGACAATCAGCAAGGTACCGGTGGTCTGGGGTGGGATTCATAGCACCTTGCTCCCCGACCAGGTTATTCGTGAGCCTTTTGTCGATTACGTATTGGCTGGAGAGGGAGAAATCAATATTGGGCCTTTTGCGCATTCTATCAGTGAAAATAAACCGCCGGAAAATATCAACGGCGTTTATTTCAAACGTAAAGGCGAGGTGGCTGCAACCCCCCAGCAAGGATTTTTCGACTTAAGCAAAAGTTTGATTCCGGCTTGGGACCTCATTGACAACGACCAGTACAATAATATTGGGCTACAAACGGGTAGAGGGTGCCCCTATCCGTGCACCTACTGTTATAACATTGAATTTAACCAGCAACGCTGGCGCACAAAACCGCTTGAGCTTATTTTTGAAGAAATTCATTACCTAATGAATCGATTTCGGCTCGATTCTCTATTTTTTTACGACGATAACTTTTTCACTAATAAGAAACGAGTTGAGGATATCTGTCGTTTTCTTATCGATAATAAATATCAGGTCAAATGGTATACGACGTGCAGGGCTGATTATTTTACGAGATACGGGAAGGACTTTTTTAAGCTTGTCCGGGAGAGCGGTTGTGAGACTCTTGCCCTTGGGCTTGAAAGCGGATCGCAGAGAATATTGGATCAGATCAAGAAGATGGAAAAAATCGAAGACTACATCAATATGGCACGCATTACTTCAGAAGTGGGGATTGTGCCCGAGTGTGGCTTTATGATCGGAATCCCAGGAGAAACGGATGAAGATCGTCGAATGACCTTCGACCTAATGGACCGATTGATAAAAATTAACCCGAAAGCCTATGTGACGTCGCTGGCCATATACACGCCTTATCCGGGTGCGCCGCTCATAAAGACCATTGAACGAGATTATAATTTTAAAATGCCGCAACATCTCAGTGATTGGTGCACCTTTGACTTCCACAGTTGTAATCTTGCTTGGTTAAACAAGAAGGAAAAAAAACGGCTGGTTACCATGTCCTATGTGCCCAGATTTGTTTTTTGGAAGCAAAAGCTGAAAGAAAGATATATTACTGGACCCTTGCTTCCTTTCTATTACGTGATGACTTTTCTCGCCGGATTACGTTGGAAGAATCGATTCTTTTCCCTGTCGTTCGAATATTCGTTGCTTCAGAAATTCCTGAGGTTGAGGCAAAACCTTAATCTAAAAAAAATTATGCGTTTTGCAAGAACTGCGAAAGCCCGCCGTTCAGTAGCGTGCACCGAGAGAAGAGCGGCTTAGGGTCACATACCCAGACGTTAGGCAGCCAGTTTGGTTTGCTGTGAGGAAGTGAGTTCGATGTTTATACCCGAACAGGTCAGCGACTGATCCAGTGCTTCGAGAACCTGAACAACGGCCAAGCCCTGCTCAGCACGGCAAATAGGTTTCTTGTCTTCGAACAACCAATCCAGGAACGCTTGGCATTCAACTTTCAGCGGCTCTTCTGTTTTTAATTTTGGAATGACGAGATCTCCATCTTGGATCAGTACTTTATAGGCCTGAATGGATTCTTGAAGGAGCGCAGGATCGGAAACACTCTTGGCGGTTTTATCATAAATATGGACTGCACCCATTGGATCGAGGTCATCAAAAACAACCATCTTTTTCGAGCCTACCACGACAATTTGCCGCACTTTTCTCGGATCGAGCCAACTCACGTGCAGGTTAACCAGAATTTGACAGGGGTACCACAAAGAAGCAAAGACAATATCATGCAAAGAGGGATTCAAATAGCGAAGCCCTCGCGCGCTGACCGCGGTCGGTAGTCCCCCCAACCACAGATTAAAAATTGAAATATCGTGCGGAGCCAGATCCCACAGGGCGTTCACATCTTTTCGAACAGGGCCCAAATTTACGCGTGTGCTGCACAAATACAAAATATCGCCCAGTTCCCCTTTATCGATTAAACCTTTCACATAGCGCACGCCGGTGTTGAACATAAACACGTGCCCGACCATAAGCTTACGATTCATCTTGTCAGCAATTCGAATGAGGTCTTCACATTCTGATGCACGGGTAGCCATCGGTTTTTCCACAAAGACATGCTTACCGCATTCCAAAAGCCTTTTCGTTAAGGCATAGTGTGTTACGGTGGGAGTGCAGACAATCGCTGCGTCAATCTGCTTGTCTGAGAAGATGTCATCAACGCAAGAGGTTACACTCAAGTGGCGGTAATTTTTCGTAAGAATGGCGACCCGTTCCACGTCGGTATCACAGACCACCACCTCGAGACGCGGATCGGCCATCAGGTTACGGACGATGTTTGGTCCCCAATGTCCAACTCCGATAATGGCGATCTTCATTTTCTTATCCTGTGTCATCATTTGAGGGAATCTGAAAAGCTGCCGAGGGTTGAGGCTACTGATATTATCGGCAAAAACGGGCTGACAGTTTAAGAAATTATGAATCAATTATGAATCAATACGTAGAACTTCAATGTCTATGAGGGTTATAATTTATGATGCGTGCCAGTCCTCTTTCTCATCCTCCTCTTTGCTGCAGCACTTAGTTGCTATTGCCACTTCTTGAAAAGAAATTCGTTCTCTTTTCGTCTTACGGATATCTGCTTCATCGTTATATTGGCTTATTTTATTTTCTTTCTTTCACTTGTTCCGCTGTTGTGGCTCGACCGATGGACAATCCCCTTACATTTGGCAAGCTTGCTGGTTATTACGTGCATTCCCATCTACCAAACACTTCTGAAAAGGGTCATCCTTCGTTTTCAGAAGGGGACCCGTGAGCAAGGCGCAGGGGGCGGAGGCCTTATTTCTGAAAAGGAAGGATGTACCTTTTCAGAGGTGTTTATTTTTTTGGGAATTGGGGTGCTGGGGATCGCTCTGCAATGGAAAGGGATTTTCCACCTTTATGCTACCCACGATCCAGGTGCCTACTTAACCGCGGCACTGCATCTAAACCGTACGCATCACTTTTCTTACCGTGATCCCATGGTGGCACTTGCGTCCCGCCATGCTGAGTTAGAGCCGTTGCTGCTCGAACATGGCAAGGATGATTTGCAACTCTCCAATTACGGCGTGATCGAAAAAAAGGACCAGCCCGGACATTTCTATTTTCATGGTATGCCCGGTGAATCCGTTTGGTTGGCATTGGGCGCAAATCTTTTTGGAGAAGCCCAGTGCATGCG
>JACQOU010000008.1 GCA_016207775.1 Deltaproteobacteria bacterium | reverse complement strand
GTACAAAACCGGAAGCCATCTCCCTCCTCGTTGGCCACGACGAAAATTTCTTTTCAGTTTCGGCTTTCCGAGGCTCCGGCAGGACTCGGTCTTACTTCTAAGAGAAGCCCAACGTTTTCCGCCAAATGGGATCGGTAGCGAATTATGCTTTCAGCTCAATTCAGCATTTACTCCATGCCAATTTTTCGCATGTCCGTAGCTTGCATCACGCTGCGTGTAGTGTTATAAGCCTGCCGACTGTGGGTGGGGTACGTATGCGTGGAGGTGGAAGTTGCAAAAGTTCCTGGCTTTACTGGTGGCAATTAGCTGCTGCTCGATCGTTTTGGCTTCCGAACCCGGTCTGACAATTTTTCGTACGACAGGTACAAGGATATCGATAAGTGATTTGCAAGCTCTTGCTCCTTTGAGTACTGAAGAGTTTATTGCAAAACTGGATGAAAAGTATGGTCTTCATGTGTTTGTTCTTGCATCTGTGCAAGGTTCGGAGCGCGAGCGGATTAGATCCAATCTCAATCAGGAAGAGGCCAGTTACTTTGAACGGATGACCGTTCCAGAAACATACCATACAAACGTCGAGGCATTCTTTTTACCGGCCTATTCCAATGGGCCAAAGGTATCAGATACCGAAGGTAAAGTACTCAATCGCCCTCGGTGGGACAAGCCAGCGATTATTGCCTATAATAACGCATCCAAGGGTGTTCTCTTTCACGAGTTTCTTCATTTTCTAATTGATAAAGGCCGCGATGAAAAACCTGTTGATGTAGCAGGCCAAAAAATAGCTGCTAAGGATTGGTATGACCAGAAGCCGCTTGAGATTGCCAAAGAGATTGAGGTGCTAGGAAAGAAGACGAGAACCGCCGAAACTGAAAAACAACTATCTTCCTTAGAGCTAGATTATCTTGAGTACGTCTTTCATGCCTACCTGCGCCCAACCAATGAGGAAGTGGATATTCTCACCTTTACGATTGCTCACGCTGATGCCCTTAATCTACCGAAAGCTCAAACTAAGAAAGAGTTTCTCTACTTGGGTGATCGTTTGCAATTCGGCCTTGAAAAAATAAGCGATATTTCCAAAGCGATTCGTTATATGGATGGAAAACTTGCGACTTTGCAGTTGGGAGAGCTGCAAAAGCGCTGTGTGAGTTTTTCGGAGAAGGTATCGGCGTACAAACGATTTTATGATAGTGAGTATGAACGCTGGCAGGCAAAACGGAATTAAGATAGGCCAGCCATGTAACGCTATTCCTATTCACCACGTGAACAGCCAGGTATCGTTAAGATGAAGAAAGAACTACGGGAATGGTCTTTGCTGTTTGCATTCATACCGATCGTGATCGGCGTATGGGTTCTCATTCCTTGGATAGTGCACCAGCTTTTCGGAGGGCGCTTCGATAATTCGGTGGATATCATCGGGGATATGGTCGGGGTAGTGATCGCTTTCGGGCTGCTTCTGACGTTATTTAGACCAACGTTTCGGTACGGGCTGCTTGCGGGTATGATATTTATTCTATTCGCAGTGCAAGAATCTGTGGGATTTGTCGTTAAGCATATCGATGCCTTAAGGAAATTCGAGCGAAACCAGCTCGAAATTGTTTTGGTTTTCGCCGTCCCATTTTTGATTTTGTATTTTTTGGTCTGGAGGCATCAAGCCAATCATCCAAAGCTACCAGTGCACGACTAGATCTTACCCAAGCTAGCATCCTAAGGATAGCATTATGTCTGTACTGCAGCTCTGCCGCCAGCGCATGAGGCACAGCAATTTACGTTAAACTGCCCACGCTCCGAAAATTCGTACGGATTCATTTATCTGGACATAACAACCTATAAGTTGTAACATCGTCAACGATGCCAATGAGCGGAAAGGAACTGGTGGGCCTGTTTAAGCGAATGGGTTGGGAGTTGGTTCGGATTAATGGAAGTCACCACATCTTGGCAAAAGGTGTTGTAACTATTACTGTCCCCGTTCACGGAAACAAGGCTTTGGGCAAGGGGCTTGAACGAAAACTATTAAAGCAAGCAGGGATAAAGAAATGATGGAATACTTCGCGAAAATTAAGAAGGAGAAAGACGGCGGGTATCTTGCGGAATTTCCTGCTTTGCCCGGGTGTCTAACGGAAGGGCGGACTTTGGCAGAAGCTATGAAGAATGCAAAAGAAGCATTGAATGGATGGCTTGCAGCCCATTGTGACAGAAACTTACCAATTCCAACTCCCAAAAAGCGAATGTCAAAATCGTTCTACCCTATTGAGGTAGATGTTCAGATAGAGTTCGCGATTCGTTTGCGGCAACTGCGAAAGCAGCGGGGCTTATCTCAAAGCCAAGTAGCCAACAAGCTCGGTATTAGTCAACAGGCTTACGCTAAGTTAGAAATTCCGGGCAAGGCCAATCCCTCTCTTATCACTCTTCAAAAGTTATCCGATGCTTTAGACGCCGAGCTCGAGATTCGATTTGCAGCGTGACTCGGATACTTATTGGTGCCGGACTTGAAGTAACACAGAAGTTGAGTCAACCGGGAGCAATGACAGCTGATCAAACGAAACTAACGACATCAAGCAAGCGCAAGAAAGTTTGAAAGCCACATGTCCTGACTTGGATAAAAATTATTGTGAATCCTGCTTCTGACAAGGACTGGAAACCAACTGGTTATATCCCGCCTGTACCAGCGTTCGGTAATGAGATAGCGAAGATCCCGGCTGAGGCAAGTTTCTCGATGTAAATTTCTTAGACACCTCAATATAGCAATTCCGCACTGTAAACAGCCTTTGCAGCTATCTGTTAGTTTGGACTTAATATCAGGCTGCATCCCGATGGAATACAGTTTGCATCTTCACATGATAGAAAATAGAAAGAAATTTGGGCATGATTCACCTCTCCACAATTTGCTTGTTCCTTACATTGTTAATGGCATTGGCAACGCCGTCGGCACGCGCGGAGTTTTCTGCTTTAGACGGGGCAACCCTGGGGTTGACGGCAGCGCAATTATATAAGGTCTTCGAACAAGGTAAGTACCAGGACGCTAAGAAAAAAACCCAACAGGCGCAGGCGGCAGTAGATGCTGATACCAGCAATGACAAGACTCAACTAAACGCCAAGCTTGACCAAGCTAAGAAGGATGAAGAAAAGGCTAAGAATGATGCTAACATCATGGGCTGGCTTAAAGGCCTAATCAATGATGCACAAAACGCCCTGTCACCGTCTTCACCTACAGGAACAGCGCAGGGTTCACCGGGTAGTGCGCCTGCAGCTTCAGACCCAGGCACTCGGCGCTTTACACCCCAAGACATTGCGGGAGGTGATGGAGTGCCACCCGCTCCTTTAATTACCGACCCCGATGGTAAAATAACAAGACTTGATGGCTCGAATCCGAACGGCCCAATCGATGTTCCCTCTACACTACCCGATAATAGCAAGTGGGGACATGTGCCAGGTTCAGACGCAAATGCATATCAACTGACAAACCCAGACGGTTCGAAAGATCTGCGCAATGTGAGCGACCCCATTCGTAACCCAGACAATCCAAACGAACTAACATGGAATTCCACTGGACAAGGGCCGAACAACACCAGTTCTGTAACTGCAAATTATGACCAGAGCACGAACAAGTGGATCATAAACTATCCCGATGGTTCAACAGCAACTGCCGCACCGGGGGGGCAATATTGGGATTACTCTGCTCCATCTTCCCCAAGTGCCAGTGCTTCCTCAAGTGGGACCCTTCCCCCCGATATCGTGACCCCAGCCCAGATGGTAGCACCAAACGCAGGTGTTCCGACAGCCAGCTTGGATTCCTCCGATACGGGGGTCAACACTGCAAGCGCTAATCTTCCATCGGCTAACGCGCAGCCATTAGGAACATTTCCAAACTTGCAGGCAGCGTACGCGGCCTTTCAAACGCAAGGGGGAACAGGCACCCTCTACACAGTAAGTGGCTTGCAAGGTACTCAGGCGTGGACCATTCCACCGGGAGAGGCGGCTCCAATCGGATGGAGTCCTTCGTCACAACGGTAGTCAGCAGCGCGATTTCCCCAATAACAGATTTCCCTGAGTGGACTAGTGATCCGTCTGTCGTCCAAGCTGCCAAACAGCAAGGCTATTGGGTTTTTCTCTGGCTTTGAGAGTAATACAGTGCTCACAATAAGTAGCCATGGGGCTGAAGAATTTGAAAAATATTTTGATAACTGGCTCTTGTTGCCATTTCAACGGTTCATCGAAAGGGTTATGACGATTACCGGCAACTTGCTTCCACTTCTCCTGGCCGGTAGCAGAATGCTTATCATTATCGTGGCGGAAACATGCTCCTACGTGTGAAGAAACTTTTACAATACATTTTTCATTTTTTTTTCTCCGTCAAACAGCAATGGCAATGGCTTTGTCGTTGCCACGAGTGGGCCGGAAGTATCCGTTTCTTCCCCGCTCACGCTTTTAATCGTACTCTACTCGCCATTCCATAGCCTTCTTCTCCAGCTCTTTGCCGCAATCGATTCTATCGGGAGATTGTAAATGCTCAGCAGAGGAATCAGTAGATTCAAGGTCACGCCGAAGCTTGCATACAACGACATTCCAAGAGGCAGATATCTGGTAATCCGTGACCCCCTCAATATCCCCTCCGATGGCGGAAACAGCATCTGCCGGAGTAATTACCTCCGGGCGCGTGCGGCCACAAGACGCGCGGCGATCGCTCTTTGTACTTCAGCGCGCCGAAAATACGTCGTTAGACCTTCCACCTCATTATGGGCTGGAAGTGCTATCTCTCCACTTTGCTCGTTCGGATTTTTTATTCGAAAAATGACGACGGGGGATCTTTTTAGCCTGCCAGTGGCAGTTCGGATCTCAGTTGCAACGCTATTCCATGCGGTAGATAACTGGCTGGGTGTTGCCCCTTGAATATCCGTACCGATGGCAAAAACCGCGTCCCTGGAAGTGATGTCCTCGGGGCGTGCATCGGGACGGCCGAGTCGCAGAGCGATCACCTCTTGTACTTCTGAACGCCGCAAATAGGACGTTAGTCTTTCGCACCCACGCTTGGATGGAAGTGCGATATTGCTGGTCTGTTCACTCCGACTCTTAACCTCAAAAACAATCGTTGAAGAACCTGGTGTCCCGCTAGCTGCTCTAAGTTCTTTGCTAATGCGCTGCCAAGCAGAAGACAACTGTTCAGTTGTCACCCCATCAACATCCTTGCCAATGGCAGAAACGGCATCCGCTGGAGCGATTTCCTCCGGACTCGCATCAGGACGCCCAAGCCGTGCAACAATCGCCTTTTGTACATCCTCTCGCCGTAAGTAAGCTTGCAGCCCTTCGCCTTCGCTATGGGTCGGTAGCGTTAAAATACTGGGTTCTTCGTCGTGGCTTTTTACTTGAAAAACAAGCATCGGAGAGGCTTCAGTCCCGCTCGCTGTCCGGATATCAAAGGTAAGGTGGTGCCAACCAGAAGACAGCTGCTCAGCTGTCACCCCTTCAATATCTGTACCGACGGCGAACACGGCATCACTCGGGAAAATTTTTTCCGGGCTCGCATCAGGACGCCCAAGCCGTGCAGCAATTACCCTTTGCACATCCACTCGCCTAAAATAGGTTGTCAGTCCTTCACCCCTGTAATTGTACGGAAGCGAGATCACATTACTTTGTAGATGTTTTTCTTTTACGCGAAAGATAGCCGTTTGGGTTCTTTTTCTCGTCCCGCTGGCTACTCGGATATCGGTAGTTACGGTACCCCATGCGTTCGATAACTGAATCGTGCTCACCCCTACGATATCTGTTCCAACTGCCGATGTAGCATCTCCTTTTGTGATTTCCTCTGGACGTGCATCAGGACGCCCAAGGCGTGCAGCAATTACCTCTTGAACATCCGCTCTGCGAAAATATGTTTGCAGTCCTTCGTTCTCGTTATTTATTGGAAGCTTAATGCCGCCATCCTGTTCCTGCGGCTTTTTTACCTGAAAATAACTTCGAGGTGGGGGGTATCTCTTTGTTTCGCTGGCTGATCGGATCTCACCTACAAACTCCTTCCAGGCAGACGATAACTGAGCAGTTGTCACGTCCTCAATATCAGCACCGATAGCGCCAGCCACATCTTTTGCGGTGATTTCCTCTGGATGTGCATCAGGACGACCAAGCCGTGCGATAATTGCCGCCTGTACATCCTCTCGCCGCAAGTAAGCTTGCAGCCCTTTGTTTTCGTGATTGGGCGGAAGCTTGATAGGATTACTTTGTTGCTCCTGACTCGGTACCTTGAAAAAAATGAAGGGCATTGTCCTTGTCCCACTGGCTGCTCGGATATCAGCGGTCATGTCACTCCAAGCACGAGATATCTGGCCAGCTGTCAGCCCATCGATATCAGCACCGATAGCACCAGCCACATCTTTTGCGGTGATTTCCTCTGGATGTGCATCGGGACGACCAAGTCGCGCAGCAATTACCTCTTGCACATCTTTCCGTCGAAAATACGGCTGTAGACCCTCTCCTTCACTATTGGTAGGAAGCCTGATAGGCGAAAATTGTTCGTCCTGGCTCTTGATCCTAAAGCTAGATGCATTAATTCTCTTTGTCCCGCTGGCCGCTCGGATCTGTGCCGTAAGAGAGCTCCAAGCAGCATGTATTTGCTTGACCTCACACCCTTCAATATCTCTACCGATGGCTGAAACGGCATCTCCTGGAGTGATTTCCTCTGGAAGCGCGTCACGGCGGCCAAGCCGCAGAGCAACTGCCTTTTGAACATCCGCTCGCCGCAAATATGTTTGAAGCCCTTCGTATGCGTTATTGCTCGGAAGCTTGATTGTGCCACTCTGTTCGTTCTGCCTCTTAATGGTCCAAGCAAGAAGTTTATTTGTGGTCTTGACCCCTGAGGCTATCCGGGCCTTATGTGTCACGTAGCTCCAAGCAGAGTAAACTTGTCGTGTAGTAACCCCCTCAATATCCTCGCCGACGGCTGAAAGGGCATCCCCTGGAGTGATTTCCTCTGGACGTGCATCAGAACGGCCAAGCCGAGCAGCAATTACCTTCTGAACATCAGACCGGCCAAAATAAGTTGTTAAGCCTTGTCCTGGCAATGGGAGTGGAAGTGCAACGGTGCTTTCTTGTTGATGACTGATGATACGAAAATCGAGTGAAGGGGATTTTTTTGTACCAATAGCTGATCGGATCTCGTTGGAAAGGTGATGCCAGGCATTGGATACCTGTTGAGTTGTCACCCCCTCAACATCGGTACCTATCGCCGAAACGGCCTCTCCTTTTGTGATTTCCTCTGGACGTGCATCGGGGCGGCCAAGCCGCACGGCAATTACTTTTGAGACCTCAGCTCGTTTAAGATATGCCGTTAGGGTTTCGCCTTGTCGGTTCGGCGGAAGCTTTAAAACATGGCTTTGCAGCTCTACAGGCTTGACGGTAAATTCCGCTTTTCCCACCTCACAATGTACTGACGCTACAAGGAAAATCATTAACACAAGCTGGAACTTGTTTTTGAGTATTTTGAAAAGTATTCTCATGCCACCTACAAAGCCGGCAACCGCACATATCGGAGCAGAGTTTCATAACATGCCGCAGCAAAGCTATCAAGCTGTTTCAGGTCTGCAAAAAGCCTTATCTTGCACTCAAACTCTTGAGATGTAAGGAACTTTACCTAGTCTGAAGGAAGGCCTATTTTCATACCGGGATCCCGGAGTGAGAATGACAAAGGATAAATCCTAAAACTGTATGTCAAATATCTTGGCGCTGCTGCCCGCCGGTATTAAGACAGACCTATTCTAATGCCCGTTTAAGACTCATTAAGGCAAACCCTGTGCCGTAGGCCTGATGGAAGTTGTACAGGGGCCAATCCCACCAAGAGCCATCGTTTTCTTGGCGGTCCACAAGAATTCGAGCCATGTGCTCCTGAAAAGGCCTTCGGCTCGCCAAAGGAAGCTGTTCGATCGCCAGCGCGCCGTAGTAGTGACCATAGTAGAAAAAATACGCAGCAACAGAATAGTAGGATGCATGCGGAATTGGGCGTTTACGTCCAGCATCCAGCCAAAAATGATGATTATACAGCCGCACAAGCCAGTTTTTTATGACGGCTTCAGTGATCTGGGAATCCCCCCAGAGCTTCAGCGCAACATTACACGCTTGCGATCGGCCCAGACTGCCTCCGAGAAGATTGACGGAACCCTCCTTGCCTTCTTTTCTCGAATCTTTTTCCCAACTTTTTACAGGAGACCATTTCAGGCTTCTTTTATAGAGATAGCTAAAACCCGGAAGGGCCTGTTGTTGGACTACGACGATTGCCCGCTTAACCATTTCTTCCGGGATTTTTATGCCTGCTTGCTTGGCTTCGAAAAGAGCAATCAGGACGGTTGCTGTCATGAAACTGGTTGGATCGGCACTTGGCTGCCGAGTGTGAAAATCGAAATCGAGATATCCCCATCCGCCGTAAACGGATTCAAATCGCTTAAGAAACTCAATTTGACTATGGATGACCTCAACAATTTTTGTCCGTTGATCTTTAGGCGAGATTCTCAGAAGCCGTACCAACGCTTGGATGCCAAATGCATGCGCCCAAATATTATAAATCTCCTCATTGCTTACACGACGTACCGACGGGAGGTTCTTTAGAAGCCAGTCCTTCCCCGATTCGATAGCATGTTCAGCCCTTTTCGTATCCATCTCGATCAACGCAGACAAAGCAATTGCCGTCACGGCGGCTCGGAAAGCATGTCTTGACGTTAGAAAGGCGTCCCCGAACAAAGCCGTCTTCGTATGATCGCCCCAGGACCCATCCTTATTTTGCGTATCAAGCAAAAACAAAACCCCTCGATCGATGGCTCGTTTAATCTCGGCAACAGAAGGGGGTGAAATCGATTGAAGCTTTTCTTCGTCGGGTAGTCTTCCCATGCCGTAAAGACACCAAAGACTAAGAGCGATGAAAAGAACTCTCATCGCTATTTCTCCGGCTTGGAAAGCAGGATCGTGTCGCCGGGCTCTAGGCCCGAGACAATTTCAGTCTTGTCATTTTCAGTGTTTCCCGTCTTAACGGGTCGCACTTTGGGGGATTTTTCGTTTTTTATCTGTAAAAAAACATAAGGGCCGGATTCATTTGTAAAAACAGCTGATGCCGGCACCGTAACGGCTGATTCTCTTACCTTTGTGATGAACCGAACTGAGCAGGTCATTCCCGGCATAATCGATCGCTCTTTTATTTCATCGACGCCAAAGCACACATCAAAGTTACCGTCAGCAAGAGGAATGAGGGAAAGGTTTTCAACAAAACCGTTGATGCTCACCTCGGGGAAGCCGGTCGGAGTCACCTTAGCCTGCAAGCCCTTCCTCAAACGGTGTAGCTCATTTTCAGCAACGGATGCGCGAACAATCATGGCTTCTGGATTAGCTACCGTCATCAGCACTTGGCCTTTGGTCGGCACGCCTCCCGGCTTAAGCGCTCCAGATAGCATATCAGTGGAAACGAACCTGCCCCGCACGCACTGCCCATAGTAGACGATTCCGTCCAGCGGTGATTTAACTTCCATTTGCGCTCGGTCGGCCAAAAGCCTGTTGAGTTTTGACTGGTCTTTTGAAAGCTGCCTTTGTGACGTTTCCAATTCCAATTTCTTTACCGCTAGCTCAAACTGAGCAATTCTCGTTTTCGCCAGTGCAATCTCGGCTTGCCTGACTGCCTCTTTCTTCGTTGCTTCCGTTCTTGGCTGGGTCGTCTTTACCAGTCGTTCCAGGACGCGTTTAGCGTCTTCAAGGGAAATCTTGGCCCAATCCACGTCTCTTTTGGCCTTTTTTATTACGATTTTTTCTGTCGCCTCCATCATTTCTTTATGGCTGAACATCTCTTCCAGCTGTCGCAATTCCTCATTTAGCTTTTCAAGTTTGAACTTTTCTTCATCCACCATTCTTTCCAATTGCTCTTTTTCAAGCTTTTTATCCTCTTCGGCAAAAAGCTTTAGGTCTGCCGCGGCGATTTCTAACGTGCGCTTTGCTTCCTCAATCTCTTTGGGCGCCGACATTCGCGAAAGTTCCAGCTCTTTTTTTGCTTTCTCAATTTTCAGATTTTGAAGCTCAAGACTTGCTTTCTGCTCGGTAATTGTCTCATCTAACTCTTTGACATCCAGACAGATAAGCGCATCACCCTTTTTGACTTTCTCTCCCTGGCTAGCGACGCTTGTTATTTTTAAATTTGCCCACTCAGCGGGCTCGATGGCGATCGCTTGCATACGTTGCGCCTCAAAAACTCCTTTTAAGACTACTTCAACGGTGGCAGCAGGCCTGGTGACCATGTAGGTTTTTGCGTCATCTGCAAAAAGATAAAGATTGACCGTTGCAATCATTACTACGAGCAATACACAACAACTCTTTCGCATCTACGTCTACCTCCGATGGGGTGACGCACCATATAACAGATGGCTGATTGAATTGCAACGGGGGCAAAGAGTCAGTTTCAGGCCTGCTTAAGAAATCAGGAAGAGAGCCTTTTTTCGATGCCTGTCATAACAGGCGCGTGTTTGTAAGGGCAAAAAGCGGGGCACCCCCGGCCCTGTGGCTGGCGCGCCCGTGCGGGTTCTCGTTACGATACCTGTCCTGAATTGACTGGAAACGTCGCATTTGGTTTAGGAAGAGGCTCTTTGCAGTACCGAAGACAGTGGGGTCCTTGCCATAAAGAAGCTGTGAATACATCTCGCTAAAAGTTATTGGGGTCGGTAATTTTGACTCGCACTGGGGCGCTCAGCTTATTGTCAGCATCTCTCACTTGAATATCTGCCCAACCGGCTCGTGCGCCAGCTGTATAGACGGCCTCAGAGTATGACGTCACTTTAATCGAGCCAGCATCTGCCGAACGAGGGTCAATCTGTGTGCGATCGGGAAGAGTGAATTTACTAATAGTAAACGTGTAATTAGGCCTTCCCCCTTTTACAGACAAGGTCGTGTTCGCGAGCAAGAAGACTTCCGTAGGAGTAGCGCTGACTACCATGTCAGATGGTGCGGCCGGTTGAGCAGCCGGAGCTGGAGAATTCGACTGATTAAACATATCCGCGCACTGGCCAAAGCCCGCAACACAGTAGCGCTCACCACACCCGCTCAGGAATAAACTGTTCAGGAGCAATAAACAGGTTCCGCCTAAGAAAATCTTGGTTCGATGGCTTCTAATCTTCACTCAGGTCCTCCAGCGTAAAGCGCCTCACAAAGCAAGAATCAGTCAAGCAAGGATTACGCCAAATCAGCCTGCCTAGCTTAAGGACATTCGCCCGTTAAAAGGGACAAAAATCGGCACTGTCTTTCAACAGATTTGACGAAGCAAGGCTCTCGATTGTGACGCACGGCGGAGAAAAGGTCGACTTTTCGCTCCCCAGCGCGCTATTGGTTATCTCCGATAGCGGTGACGCACCATATAACAGGTGGCTGATTGAATTGCAACGGGGTAAAGAGCCAGCTGGTTTCAGGGCTTAATATTGAAACTTAGATACAGCTCTGCTATATTGCGCCGCACCAAGGAGACTTCATGAACATCCGATCGGTAACGCTAATACTCACCTGGAGTCTATTGTTTGCGCACGTGCTGTCTGTGTGCGCCGGTGCTGATGAACCTACTTGCGATCAGACCGAATATCAGAGTTTGCTACTCTTGCTTCGAAAAGCTGAGAGTAGAGAAACTCTCACCAGCGACGATGGGGCTCAGCTTCATCGTCTCTACATACGAGCGCCAAAGGGGTGTCTTAGTGGCAAATTAAACCCATTTTTTGCATTTGAACCCGCCTGAAATTGTGCAGAAATTAAAAAAGCATATTAATGTTCACCGTTTATTCACTCTCTAGGTGAGAAAAACGGAGGGACAAAAATATGCCTTTAAAAAACATAAAATTCCTTAAAACGAGCCACGTCAAGTTGGCTTTTACGAATAAAGCCATGACGTCCTATGGTGGGTTTTCAGTCATCGCAAAACTATTTGAGAGCATTGAACTTCGTAAACATGTGGAAGCGATGTTTCCGTTTATTGAGGTATCGCCTAATGCCACCGGAGTATTTTCGAAAGTTTTGCGCTTTGGGCTCACTGTTCTGGCAGGTGGCAGAAGATTTTCGCATACGATGTTTTTAGGTGATTCCCTTGAGATTTACGAGGCCATTTTTTCAGTGAAGCGAATCACAAAATCCATTTCTTCTGTGACTCGATTTTTCAATCGGGTGAAAAGTTTTCAAGCAGTAGAATACGTATCTGATCGACTTTGGCGTTATACGATAGACAGAATCATTCCTTGGCATAAAGTTAAGAGCGATTATCTCACTTTAGATTCAACGGTAGTAACCCGCTATGGGGAACAAGAGGGGGCCTGCGTTGGATACAATCCAAAAAAGCGAGGACGGCCCAGCCATCATCCACTTTTGGCATTTTTGAACAAAAACCAATTTGTTGTGAATCTCTGGAATCGTCCTGGAAACACTTCAAGTTTTAATAACTGCCTTGAGTTTGCCAAGCAAACATGGGCAAGGCTAGAGGGCAAACTTAAGATCCTGGGAGTGCTATGCGATAGCGCATTTTACCAGGAGGCATTTCTTAAGTTTGTTGACGATAAAAAAGTTCCATTCACCATTGCCGTTGTGATGCACAAGATTATCCAGCAACAGATTGCTCAAATTACTGATTGGAAAAAGGTCGATAATTTTATCTCGGTTTGTGAATTTGGGTTTCGCCATGACAAATGGGAGCGGTTTCGGCGTTACATTGTGGTACGCCAGGAAGTTTCTCAAAATAAAAAGGCTACGGGAAAACAGCTGTCGCTTTTCGAAAAAGATCCAGAAATAAGTCGTTACCGATATGGCTGCTACAGCACCTCTCACACCGAAACGCCAGAAGAGATTTGGCGAACCTACCGACTCAGAGCCTCCGATGAAGGAGTGATTCGTGAAAGCAAATATGATTTTGCACTGGATGGTTTTTCCCTTGATTGCTTTTACGCTGTTGAGACGGCCATGTTATTTCGAGTTCTCTTTTACAACATTGTGCAATCGTTTCGCTTGCAGGTTTTGCCTGACTCCGAAAAAGGAGAAACTTTGCACACCCTCCGTATGAAGTACCTACTCATTCCCTCTGTACTTGGGAGGGACGGAAAAGAAATTATTCTTCGACTCGGCGTTAGGGCCAAGAAAATGAAACAAAAAATTCTCTGGATTTTGGCTCAGATAGACAACCAAATACCCAAACGCATTGCATTTGGACCCGCCTTCTAACCGCAATTCACAATTTACGCAAAACCGCACTGGCATTGATTTCCTAAATGGGAAAACCGCAAGAGCCAGATTGGACGGGCTTGCCTGAAGCTCTAAATTTCAAATGCAAAAAATGGGTTAAAGGAGGATATAGAAGATTTATTGACCCACGCCGGATACTTCCCCTGTGATTTAAGCAAAGTGCGTCCAAAAAACGGCAAATTACCGGCAATTAAGCTGAATGGCCAAGAGCACGGCTGTCCCCAGTGCCAACTTATTGACCGCCACGAAGGGGAACTTGCCGATCAAGGCAAGCAGATCTATGCGATGGAAGGCTGGGCGTATGATGCCACAAACAAGGACACTGACCGTGGAATTGAGGACTGGATGCCTCACGCGTTCGAACAATCTGTTATCGGTCGTTTGATGATACACAAACTACTTCCTGCAACTCCACTTAACTGGGATAAGGCAAAAAAATGGGTAAGAGTTTTTGCGAAGCCCTTTAGCTACAGTAGAGAATACAGAGATATCTGGCATACCTATCGATCAAAGGAAAAGCTTGACAATACGAAGTCAGAGGAATCTGCGAGCGTAATAGATCAGGTGGTTAACAATTTTCAAAAGACAGCAGCGATGCCAAAGCCTGTTGCACAGCAAGAATTCAAAACTCTCTATGAGGCGGACTTGAAACCCCTTATGGACAGAATGCCAGAGATTCTGTTATCAAACAGCTTTAAAAAGGTTGTGGATGGTTTTACACAAACTCTTTTAGATCGATTGGATAACCCAGAATTTAAATTGCGGTACCAAATCTCTGCTTTCAACTCTGCAAGAGAGCTCCAAAAAAATCCTGCTGACTATAGGGCCTTAGATGGATTCGTAAATGAGATGCTGCTGCCGAGAAATCTGGGTATGTTTCGCGGTATTGCGAAGATTTTTTGTGAAGTGGCAGTGAGAGACGAGCCTCTCGATGTCTCTGTTGTCGAACTCGGCAAGGCTCACGTCCCAGGGCTTTATACAGCCCTCAGAACAGGGCTGGATCGTTCCGGGGGACAAAACTTTCGCATTAGCGTTAATAAAGCTTTTCTCAAGCACAAGCATGAAACCAAACCTGATCTCGATCAAGACCCTTTGGTGCGAGAAACTTTGGAAGCCCGAAATAGAGCTATCCGCCTCTTTGTACAAAACCTTCCTGATTAATACTCCGCAAATAAAACTTTTTCATTCTACTGTCCTCCGTCCTCTGGACCCTAGTCTCCACTGCGATTGGTTTGTTGAAAGCTGATTCTGAAATCATTTGATCTCTACATCAATTCTGAAGATAAAAGAAAATCTGCCTTCCAGATCGAGCCAGTCTGTTATAAATGAGTCACGGTTTGGATTATTAGCTGATTGGGCCTCGACCGAATTAAAGCCCGGTGGATCATTGGCTATACCAGCATGCCAAAGCGGAATGAGAAAATAGACATACCGTTGACCAATTTTCAGCTGTTTTCCATCCTCGCTCCTAGCCCCACCATCAAAAACTTGACCGTCACTTGTGTTCTCAAATCTGCCTAGTGATTCGATGGAAGAGGTCTTTCCGATGCAATCCTGAACTCGCTGTGGCGCGGACCCGGAGGCATAGCGCACAAGCCAGTACTCGGCGGCAGAGTAGTTTGAAACGATTTTAAAGCTTACAATGGGCGTATTTGAGGTGTCCGTTCCGACAACTGCTTGAACGTTTCCAAAGTCGTTTGATGCAGAGTAAACTCGCTGCGCAGGATGCGTGTATAGGTCGGCCGTTCGCTGGCACGCTGTCAAGATTGCGATGGAACCGAAGAAAAAAAGTCGGCCAACCTTCGGCAACATCATCGTTCAAACCCCGCATTACCAATCGGCACGGCAAGACTTACATCCTCTGTGTCGGTGACGTCTTCACCCCTGTCATTTTTTGTTTGCCGGGCGGCTGTAAGCTTATACGTATAACAGGTGTCATTTTCCAAACCCTGGCTGTCCGAATAGGCTTCACTGCTGTACTGTTGCGACAGAGGGTCAAGGTTAGCTTCAAACTGAAGTACTGGAACCTGCCTACCCTCAAGATGCGTATAATCGACCGGCACGCAATTTTTGCTCCGGCTGATTGAAAAATATGTCGGCTTTAAAAAAAGAGAATTTGAATTAGAATTCGACCATTGCAACGTCACTTGAAATTCGGCGTGAGATTGGTCTGGGGGATAGACCGTGGCAGTCATGCTCAAATCTCCGCTTGTGTTACGGTAGGTTTTATTTGGTGGATAGACCGTCATGCTTTTTTCCCTGTTACATGCAACGACAAGAAACGCAAGAAAGCAAAGAAGTGCTATTTTTCCTTCCTGTATCATAAATCAAATAGCTGAAAGCAATAACCCAGTTGAAAAAGCAGCCGAGTGTTTGGGGCCTGCTCTGCACCCAATTTCCAGCCAGCACCGACACTTGCTCTGAAGCCATACCATTTTGCCGTATAAGACGGTCCGACATAGGGAACAAGCACGTCTCTAATCTGTATGTGTGTTCCTCCGTCGTAACCGAGCACAACATTAGTGTCTGGGGTTGCCGTGGTGATGGTCTGGTCCAAGAGTGCCACAGTGGCACCCAGGGCGTGTTTAAGCGCTCCCTTGTTTACAAATGCATAGCCCACATCAAGGGCAACGCCCCGGTTATCATCCCGGTAATACATGCCCGCAATGGTCAGTACGAGCGGAAAAGACTGCCCTCCCCAAAAGCCAGCCGATAGGTTTCCCGGAGTTGGGGTTCCTGTTGTGGCTCCAGCCTCAATATGGCTTTTCTGATTGCTGGGGTCCCTCCAATAAAGCTTGTAACCGACTGCTCTTCCATCGCCAGCGGGTTGAGAGCGGTGGGATGCACCAGACTTTTGCTTATTGAGTTGTTTGAACTGCCGGGAAAAGTCTTTGAGCTGTTTTTCAATATATCGGGCGATATTGTTTTCGACATCTTTGGCTGAAATCCCTTTGAAGGTTTGTTCCCTAGACCACAGATTTCTTGCCTTAAAACTCCCAGGCGTTTGTTCCTGATTCACTAGGTAGGTAATCGAGCAGTTTATCGTGTAACCGGAAAACTCTTGCAGCTCGTTTCGAATATCGATAACAAGCTTTGGCCGCAGTAAATCGTTAACTTTAAGTTTTCCGTATAAAAAATCGGGTTTAAACTCCCCGTTGTAGGTATCTGCGCTTACATGGTTCTGCGTCAGCACGACCTGTGCCAATCGCTCGATAAGGACCCGATTGATCGGGTTTTCCATTTTACCTTGCGCGATACTCACTATAAGTAAGGGATCGGTCGGGACATCATGAGACTCAGAGAAATTAATGTCGTGCTCTAATAAAAGTTGTGCCGTAGTCGCTTGAGCAAAGCAAAGGGATGGGAGAAGCAGTGCTGCAAATATCGACCAGGATATCCGCCTGCTATGCACTTTCCGGCTCCTTTGTCCTGCCTCCCAGCAAGCAGGCCGGCACCACAGAAATAAGGGGCTTTGGAAGAAGCTTTATTTTTAATCTTTCGCATTCCGTACGTACGTCTCTGCGATCGTAGTTACCGGTGACAAGGACCGCATTTTTTTCTATCGATAATTGCTCTATCACTTGGGTACCGACCAAGCTCTCATTGAAAAACCCATAGTCGATAAGATAGATACGTTCTTTGGCTTGGTACTTTTTGTACCACCTAAAGAACGTATGAACTTTTTCAAAATGCTTGGGGGTTATTTGTAGTGCAGCTAATTTGCCATCCCAGAGCCCGTGTACCGAAGGATCATCATCGAGAACAATAATTTCACAGCCAGCGGGAATTTGTAATTCTGTTAGCAGCCAGGATGGGGTCTGGGCGATGGGCAGCCAAATCTCAACGGTCGTTCCCTTACCTTCAAGGGAGTGGATTCTGAATTTGCCGCCCCATGTGGCAATAATTTCCTTCGCATACCAAAGGCCAAGCCCGCTGCCGCCAGTTTTCCCAAACGATGCTCCGCGGGCGCAAAGTTTTGGAAGAATTTCAGTGGGGATTCCAGGCCCGTCGTCAGCCACAGTGATAACGGCGTTTTGTGCCTGTTGGTATAAGCTTACCGTAACATGGCCAGCCCCTGCTAAAGCCTGCACAGAATTATCTATGAGGTTAGAGCAAATCCGTTTGAACTCCAAGGGCTGAATGGCAGCAGATATTCTAAAATGCCCGTTATCCCATACCTGGGATGAAAGCGTCAGGTGCTCCTCTTCCTTGTATTGATAACTTTTTTCTACGATAACCTGATCAATAAGGAGACAGAGAGGTTCGCTGGTTTTGGTTTCAGCGGAAAGCAGCTCGACAGTCTCAGCCTTTTCTCTTTTTTGGATTTTCTGCATCGCAATTGCAGTAACCGCACGCAATTTATCAATTACCCTGTGGATCATTTTCTTGTCTTCAATGCCGTAGGCGTTGATAGCATCCAAATCCAGAAGCCTTTCAAGGATCGACAGGTCTGATTTCATATCGTGCGTGATTTGCGCGGTGACCATGCCAAGAGTGGCTGTACTGGCCTGACTTTTGATCTTTTCGCTAAAAGTAGAGAGCTTGCCTGAATACTTGGAAAAAGCTTCCGATAGTGCACATACCTCCCGTATGAGATAGCGTCTCGACTTACGTTCCTGGATTAGCCCTTGGTCCAACGATGCGGCACCCTCATCGATTTCACGCACGATCCGTCTGAAGTTTTTGAGAAATACAAGACTTAACGACCAGTAAGTGATCGCCACAAAAAGAAATAGGCAGACCGCAGATACGGCAAAAATGCTAATGCGTAATTCGTGGTTCACTCCCTTTACAAGAGAACTGTTGAGAGCCATTGCAACTTCGGGCAGCCCCTCACTTCTTAGAAGGACTATTTCGGGCGATCTCTTATCACGATAGGGGAAAAAAGAGACACTAGAGTTAGTCGCCTTTGAAATTTCGTCGGATATTGCGGCGTTCAAATGGTATCCGAGAAGGAGCGTGCCAACTTGTGTATCGAAGTATTTGAGCGGGGAGGCCGACAATAGGGTGAGCTTTCCCTCAATGTTCTGAATGGTAAAAGTACTTTCGCCCCGCGCTTTCTGTGCTGTAGAAACGGCAATGTAATCGCAGCGGCTGCGGGTTTTGAATTGATCAAGGAGCCTTCGAGCCTGGGCTTGTTTACCAGCTCCCAGAAGAACCAGCTTTGCAAGCCGATTATCCGGATCGATATTCTCTTGGTAAATAGTTAGAAGGTTTTTTCGTGCTTGAAGGACCGTGGTTGCATAATCGATTATCGACTGTCTTTGTGCGGATTCCAGCTCAGCGAATTTTCCTTCCAACACCGCCTTTGTTTTTATGTAGTAAACGACTGTTATGACCGAGATGACAAGGCTGGAAATGAGCAGAATAAACGTATTTAGCCTTATCTGGGGTGCTTTCACGCCGCTCCCTTCGTGTCGTTGTCAGCTGATATGCCAAATTTTTTCATTAAGCAGCGAAATGACGTCCATGGAATGCCGAGCAGTTTTGCTGCCGCTCGCTTTGACTTTGTTTTTGCCAGTGCATCTTCCATCCTCTGCTTCGTAATTTGATCCAGTTCGTCTTGAAGCTTGGAAGGGATTTCCGCTTTTTTGTGAAACCTATCGTCGAGGTCCTTGGGAGTTATATTCTCGCCAGTCGTAAAAACAACCAAATGATGAATTTCATTCTCAAGCTCCCGCACGTTTCCAGGCCAGCTATAGGTTTGCATGAGCTTAACCGTCTGCATGAGAAATGTCTTTTTGCTTTTGTACTTTTGGTTAAACTGGTCTGTGAATCTTTGAACGAGAAGCACGAAGTCCTCGGGACGCTCGCGAAGCGGTGGTACGTAAATTTCTGCCACCTTAAGCCTGTAGTATAAATCCTCTCGAAAACGACCGGCAGCTATTGCAGCCTTCAGATCCATGTTAGTAGCCGCAATGACCCTCGCGTTAATGGGAATTTCTGCATGAGAGCCAAGCGGAGTAATGACTCGTTCCTGCAGGACGCGCAACAGCATTACCTGCAACTCGGGGTTCATTTCCGCCACCTCATCAAGGAAGATCGTGCCTCCGTTTGCACGCTGAAATTTTCCTGCTGTTTTCTGATATGCGTTTGTAAAAGCGCCCTTTTCATGGCCAAAGAACTCACTGCTGGCAAGCTCTCTTGCAATGGCACCACAGTTAATGGCCACAAAGGGCTTATCTTTTTGCGCGCTCATTTTATGAATGGCTTTGGCTATGAGTTCTTTTCCCGTACCACTTTCCCCCCGGATAAGTACCGTGGCATCCGACTCTTTGCTCTGGTAGGTAAGAACTTGCTGTGCAATTGCCGCAAGCGCTTCTGATGCCCCAATGAGTCCGATGCTGCGAATCAGCCGCTCGTTATCTGACTGCTCTGAAGCCCGGGAAAGGGTTACATGCTCCTGTTGGTACTTGTTTACCCAATGCTCAAGGGTTTTGAGAAATACGTCGTTGCCCTGGCTTTTTTCGATAAAAGTTACTGCTCCGGCTCTCCAAGTAGAAACCGCAGCCGCCTGGGAGGTGTCGGCCGATAAGATTAGAATGTAGAGGTCCTTTTTGATTGCAAGGCACTCTTCCGCCGTCTGGGCCCCATTCTTACCTTCCATGCGGTAATCAAGAACTATAACGCCGTACTGGTCAGGATTTTGTCTTAATTTCGAGATTCCCTCACCGCCACTGGATGCCGTATCGACTTGATAGCCGCGTCTTTCCAGAAATTGCTTTGTGGCATACAGTGCTTCCGTTTCATCATCGATTACCAGCAGTTTCATACGCGTCCTTCTTCTCCTCCTCCCACCCCTTAGAAAAGCAATGATCGTGCCGTTTGAGCATTGCGACGGTAAGTCGGCATAGCCTTTGAGGATAGGATCAAATGGGGACGTTTTACCTATTGCCAATAAGCGCGCAAACTGGGCGCCATAGGCCCACTACCGTTAGTTAAGAAAAGGGATAACAGTTGGAACCCATAATCTTTTCCCGCCCGAATACGTAATTGGGCCACGCTTGCTCAATAGCGCTCCCTGACACGTTAGCCTTCTAGTTAAGTCATTAGGTTTTTAGCGTTTCTCTTAAAATGCCAGGTTTGAGCACCTGCGGCCCAGCGAAGAGTTTTTCCCCATGGGCAAAACAATGGGCGCTGGGCCGATGCTACCCACCGTTACACCCTTGTTTTTCTTCAACAAGCAAAAAACACCGAGCATATGGCGCCCAGTTTTCATGTTCTTATTAAACAGAAAAGTCGAGCGCTCCGACGTAAAAATCACAAAAATACGACAACGTACAACCATTCGCCGTAACGTTGGCACGAAACGCGTGTTCTCTTGCAATTGTAGAGGGTGGGGGGAGTAGAAAAAAGGAGAACAAGATGGGATTTAGAAAATGTCCAAGGTGTGGGTGGAATTGTCTGGAGAAACTTAAGACGCATTCTCACTGCGTAAACTGTTTTTATTTCCCGGATGAGGAACGTCAAATCAATAGGGAAGTAAACGAGATTAATTATCGACGGGCAAAAAGAAAATGGGATAGGCCGATGCTCGTTCTGAAAAAAACAACGGTCAAAGATGCGGCCTAGGAGGCGAACGTGGGTTATCTCACATTTAAAGAAGAAGACAGTCGATTTAGCCGGGATAGCAACCGACGCCCACGAGTGGATGGGGGCTGGATCATTGCTATTGCAATAGTGTGGCTATGTTTATTTGCGTGGATTTTCTTAATCGGCCACAAGAAAGATTATTCACCCGGTACACCTTCAATTTATACACCGATTGATTTTGTTGGTCGCTACTAGCCGCCTGGTTAGGCACACGTGGGACAAGTACGCGGGGCCGTGAATAAGTGGCATGGCCCCGCGATCGGAAAGGGAACGGAAAATGGACTTCGAAAATATGGATTGGGACTTTTACAAAAGAAAGGACAAAGCGCCACCCCGATGGTTACAGCTTTTCAAAGATCCGAATCTTTACCTGCTCTTTATTATAGCTGCTCTGTTGGTTTTCGCGGTTTGTCTTTCCTGTTCTGACAATCACAGGGCAAGTATTCAAAACCACAGTCGTCGGTTTGACGACGTTCGAGAACATTAGGGGGATGTATGAAACAAGTTAACTTGCTGATACTAATCATTCTCGCAAGCTCCTTCCTGTTTCCGAGTATTGGTTACTGCAGCGTCGAATCGTCATTAAGTGCGGTGCAAAGCAAGCTGATCACGACGATTCTGCCGCTCGCTTCAATCCTGGGGCTTGTCTGCGCCGGAATTTCATTTGCGTCAGGTTCTCAAAACGCACGCAATCATCTGGTGCTAGCCATCATAGGGGCAATTGTCGGATTTGGGGCTCCCAGCATCGTCCAGTTCATCCAAGGTCTTATTCATTAATGGGAGAAGCGCAATGAGAATGGTGGCGTTAGCCAAATGCTTGGATAAACGGCTGTTGCTATTTGGGTTTGAGGTCATGGACATCATGGCAATCTTTTTAATGCTAGCCATTTTAAATTTCATTTTTTCTTCATCATCCAAGCTGTTATTTGTCTGGCTTCCCACCATTCTCATTGCAGCGGTCCTGCGGCTAGGAAAAAGAGGAAAGCCAGAAAAATTTCTGGTTCATTGGATCCGTTTCCAATTTCGTGACGGCATTTACTCTGCCTTTCTCGAACCATCGAAGAACGTGTCACCGCCAACATTAAAAAGGGGAAATAGGTTATGAAGGCGCTTTGCGATGTTCTTGAGATCTGGGGACTTGAAGAAGGAAAGGTCATTTTCTCCGACGGCTCGCTGGGGTTTGCCCTTGAGCTATGTCCGCTTGATGTAACGACATGGGATGATCCAAGAATCGATCGATTTGCTGGACAACTTACAAACTTTCTAAACGGGCTACCCACTGGAATTGACATTCAATTCGTGCACGACATTGGAAAAGGATTCTTTGATGTCATGGAGAAGAGTAATGCGCTTGCACAAAAGGCAGTGGATCAGACAGTCCGCTCTCTACACGAAGAGCGAGTGAAACGCCTGAGAGAGGCTTGCGACTCAGGTCTTCTACCCAAACAGACCCTTCGCCTTTTTGTCAGACGGCCAATGCCCAAAGCGCTTTTTGAGAGGCCGAAGTTGTTTTCCCGACCGAAATTATTCGAACCCCTGGCAGCTGAAACGTTAAGGCGTGAGATGAACGCGCTTAACCATCTTGAAAATGACATAACGGCAAAGCTCTTATCGCTTGGTCTAAAACCACGAATGATTCCAGACGCAGAGCTTGCTGAGCTTGTCTACAGGCAATGGAACCCAATGCGAAAAGATGCCCTTCAACGCTATGACGCAGACGATATCCGATCGTCACTTCTTTTCTCGGATGTCGGCATAACCGAGGGTGGTTTTTCAATCTGTGCAATGCACTACAGGGTAATTTCGCTGAAACTGCTGCCCGAGCTGACCTATGCCTCTATGGCTCGAACTTTGGAAAATTTGCCCTTTGATTCGCGTCTATTTTTGTCCGTTCATCTTCCCGACCAGCACAAGGAACTCGAAAGCCTTCAGATGCAAAGACGACTTGCGTTTTCTATGGCACGGGGAAAGCGAAATGGCGTATCCGATATCGAAAGTGAAGCAAAGTTACAGGATATTGAAACGCTTCTTTCGGATCTTGTCGCCCAGGGGGAAAAGGTGTTCTGGGTTAGCTTAAACGTCGTTCTTAAATCCGATGATGAAGACCAACTGACTGAGCAGGTATCACAGACCCTTACCACGATCCGCGAGCTATCAGGTGCGGAAGCGATGGAAGAAAGCTTGGCTTGCTTTGATATCTTCTCGCAAATCTCTGTTCCCAATGCCAGGTGTACCGAGCGGGTAAAAAGAATGAAAACCTCCAACTTGGCTGATTTGTTACCCGTATTTGGGCCATTCCTGGGATGCGAAGTGCCGCGGATATTGCTTCGGAGTAGACAAGGCGGACTTGTTTCACTGGACCCATTCGCCAAAGAGTTTTCCAATTCCAATCAGGTTGTGGCGGGTGGTTCCGGCAGTGGGAAGAGTTTTTTAGCCAATCTCCTTCTTCTTCAGGCACTTAAAGAAAATCCTACAGTGTTCATCATCGATATCGGTGGGTCTTACAAAAAGCTGTCCGATAACCTATCAGGACAATATGTGCCCTTATCTCTTAATTCCAGCTTATCCATTAACCCATTTGATCTGCCGTCAGGTCAAACAACACCGGAAAACCAGAAAATAAAATTTCTCGTGGGGCTTATTGAAATGATGACTCGGGAGGAAGGCGAACAGCGGATAGGCAGGCTCGAGCGCGCGGAAATTGAAGAGGAAATCCAGAAAGTCTATGTCAAACAAAAGACCCCCTGTCTTTCCGACTTGAGAGCCGTGCTTCTCGAACACAAAGAGGAAGGAATTAGGCGATTTGGTAAAATCCTTTCCCCATGGTGCGGCAACTCCCCTTTCGGGCAGATGATTGATCGGCCGACCACTATTTCGCTAGAAAAACGCATCGTCTGTTTTGATCTCAAGGGTCTTGAGGCCCAGCCTGATCTGCAAGCTGTATGCCTATACCTCATTACTGACTTTGTATGGCGTGAGGTGCAGAAAGATAGGCATACGATAAAATTTATCGTCTTTGACGAATGCTGGAAGCTACTGGAAAACGAGGCAGGTGCTGCATTTATTGGGGAAGCCTTTCGAACGTTTCGCAAGTACTTTGCCTCCGCCATTGCCATTTCTCAAAATATCGACGATTTTGCAAAATCCAAAGTAGCCGAGGCCATTTTACCCAACACGGCCATCAAATGGATTTTGATGCAAAGGGGTGCTGACCAAGGCAGGCTCAAGGAAGTCTTAGACTTAAATGATACAGAAATAAGTCTTATTTCATCCCTTTGCCAGCGTCGTGGCGAGTACTCGGAAGCATTTCTCATGGCGCAGGATGAACATGCTGTTGTCCAAATTGAGCCTACCCCGCTCGAATACTGGATTGCGACAACCGATCCCAGGGACCTATCGGAATTTCAAAAAAGGGTGGAAGAGGGCACCAAATCGCAGCTCGAAATTCTTAAGGAGCTGGCAACAAAATTCCCAAAGGGAGTCTCAAGAAAGGAGACGGAATGAGAAAGCTTACGCTGTTTTTGGTTTTGGCACTGACATTATCTTTGCAAACTGCAAACGCGGATATTTTCGGAGGCGATGTTGCCGTTCTTTCCCAAATTCTAATCCAGGCCATTGAACAACTAAACGCACTTAAAAACATTCTAAACACGAGTACCGACACTTTGGGGCTTCTTCAACACATTAACCGAGGCATCAATGACTCGCTAAATTTACTTAGAACTATCGACCCCAACCTCGATCCTGGACTGTATCGAGAGTGGGATACGGTTAGCATGGCCTCCTCTCAGCTGGAGTCCATCTATGGGGGCCCGGTTAATTCTCCGGATGTGAAGATAGAAAAAGACGCTGACCAGAGCGTGGCCGAGGCGATTACCTTTAATAACAATTTTTTCAAGTGGAGTCGGGCGCTGGATGTGGTGGGCGAGCAAATCAAGCAGTCAAGCCATGATGTCTCCCCCGGAGGGGCCCAGAAGCTAACCGCACAGGCGCTGGGACTGGTTATTCAGGTTCTAAACCAAAATCTTCGGGCGCAAGCGACAAGCCTGAAACTTCAGGCTCAATCGCTCGCCATTGAAAACAGAAAAGAAAAGCAGTCGGCTCAAGAAATTTTGGGAACGGCCGGCGCATTGAGTGCTGCCATGAAAAGCGAAAACCCGGCTTATGCCATACCGAGGTTTTAAATGATCGATATGACGTGGCTATCACAAGAAGCAACAAGGATTCATGGGTACTTTTGCTCGCTTTTTTATACTTTGGTCACCCTATTCTTACTTTTGGGAGTGCTATGCGAGCATTTTAAGTTGCCTATTGGAGGGGTGCCAAGCTTTGCGCCCCTTGTGGGACGGGCCCTCATTGCGGCACTTCTTCTACACTGCTACCCCGATATCGCAAGAATCCTCGCCGATATTTCCGATGCGATAGCCAAGCATCTTGGCAATTTAAATCAATTTAAGTTCGTTCTGGAGCGGATGAGCGAAAAGATGCATAGCTTCTCATGGTCTTGGGTGTCTGTTAAGGGAAGCCTAATCCTGCTCCTATCGTTTATTACTTTTTTTCTTCTATATTTTTCCGTTCATGTCACGCAGGCGTTTCTTATTTACACATGGACAGTCCTTTACGTTTTTTCTCCAATCTTAATTGCGCTCTACGTTCTTCCGCAAACTGCATCTGCTACAAGCGGGCTTTTCCGCTCCTTATTTGAGGCAAGCGTTTGGAAAATTGTCTGGGCGGTACTTGCAACCCTTCTTTGGAGCACGGGGGCAAGCGAGATCGAAAAACAAAATATTATCGCGGCTACTTGCTTTAACTTAATTCTGGCCGGTTCGTTGCTGCTAACTCCTTTGATCGTTCATTTACTCGCCAAGGGGGGCTTATCAACGCTTGCAAGCGCGGGTGGAAGCATGGCTGTGGGCGGAATTGCCTCCCTAACCCCAGCCAAAGTGGCCGTGTGGGGACGGCATCTTGCCAAGCAGGGGTACAACCAAAGCATCTCGGCTGCAACGGTTGCGGCCGCTCCGTTTCCGAAGGCTCAAAAAGTTATCAAAGAAATTCCCAAGTTCAATATGCCAAAGCATAGCCCTCTTTTTGAAAAGAAAGATAGGCGAAAAAGGGCAAAAACAAATGGGGTGAAATCATGAAGTTCCAAATTGCCTGGGCGGCTGTACTTACGCAAAACAATGCTCTGAAAGTTGCCCTTTGCGTAACTACCCTTACCATTCTGATTCTTTCCGGAACGGTTATCAATCTGGCCCTAAGAGCGCCACTCGTCATTGAACGCGAATGCTGGTCAAAAGCAGTTCAAACCGTCCAAAACAAGCAGACAGCACAGGAAATCGAAAATTTCCTACGTTTCGCGATTCCCAAGCGTTTCGATACGGATGCCTCGGACGCCAAAGTTTTCCTAGACAGCGAGGAGCTAGGCTTTCGTACAGTGGAGCAGGAAGACCTCACGCGAAAAGGAATGAAACAAAAAGTCATTGTGGATAGCATCCAGATCTCTGAAAAAGAAATTGTTGTTGATACCGACAGGATTTTAACCCTGGGTGCTGTTCGCTCAAGCATCCCGTTTTTATTATCGGTTCAGATTCTTGCAACCCCACGAACGGCCGCTAATCCCTATGGCCTTGTGCTTGAAAAAGTGACCAAACAAGAAGGAGGGAAAAAACAATGAAGTTGTTGGCCATAACGGTTTTACTGTGTTTAGGCGAAGCTTTTGGCTCGACAGCCCGCTCGCTCTATTTGTCTGACAAAAAGACTGAAACCATCCGAATTGTTCCGGGCCGGAGCACCATACTATCGTTTCCCTCAAGGCCAACTAAGGTGATCTTGGGTAACCAGGGCCTTTTTGCCATCCAGTACGTTGAAAACGATATAGCAATCGCTGCCATCAAAGCTCCAGCACATTCCAATCTTTTTGTTTATCTCGAAGGCAGAAGGTTTGGTTTTGATCTTGTAACGGTTAGCCAGCAGGGCGATGAAATCATTCTGGTCAGGGATTCCGACGACCGCAAGATTAAAGTGAGAGTTCAAAATGAGTGAAGAAGCACCAAAGGTAGAGCTGGGGCACGATTACGGAGAAAAACTTCAGTGGGGGCTAGGCCTTCTCTACTTCGTAGACGGAAAGAAATGGACCGTAAGAGTAAAGCTTCTCTTTGTGCTTGCCTTTGCGTTAGCAGGAGCCGTTGCCTTTTTCCAGTGCCTGGGACCGCAAAAGATCTTGCGCCGGAAATCTCAAATTACGGTGCCATCAGAGTCACCCCAGGCTGTGATTGAACTGCAAAGCAATAAAGTCAGCTCCAAGAAGTCAAAACAAAAGGTCGCCGGCATTCAGACATTCTACGGGCCTCAACTTCTTGCAAGACCCATTGATCTTAAGAAAATCCCACCGGGCAGCATGCTAAGAGCAAACCTTCTTTCGGGTGGTTCCAATGGACTAGTCACCGCGCAAGTCAAAGAGGCATTAACTGTAAATGGCGATGTTTTTATCGACACCGGATCAACCCTTCTCGGCCAAGGTAGCTCCACCGAGGAGAGACTTTTTGTGAGCTTTAATCAGGTGGTCTTTAAAGATGGAAGCTTTGGCCAAATCCAAGCCCAAGCATGCGATGAGTCCGACAAAATTGTCGGGCTTAAAGGCTCCAAACTCGGAAACAAAGGCATCAACATAGCAGGCAGCATCGGGCTTGGATTTCTAGGCGGATTTTCGGAGGGGCTACAAGATACACGCGGTGAGCAAGGAGCTACCGTTCGCCCGCCCTCTCTCAAAAATGCTCTTCTTAACGCAACGGCAACCACGGCACTTGAACAATCACAAAATCTGATGAGCGACTTAAAAAACAGGCAGCCCCTGATCGAAGTTCCAGCCAACACCGATATTTGTATCATTTTTGGAGGTGGTCTGTGAGTGCGGAAAATAAAGCCGATTACCTGGCACGCGTTTCTATAGTTATTAAAAACATTTCAAAGCCAATTCGGGAACTGTACTTGGGTTTTAGATCCAACACCATTCCCGTGGGCTACTGCATATTGGGAATAGGGTTCATGCAGTTTCTTGTGTACCTTGAGGCAGATTTCTGGATCTTTGAAAGACTCAACATCGCAGTTATTTACCCCGGAAGAGGCCATGTTTCTTTTGTTATCTACTACCTCATTTTAATCCTTTGCCCTTTTTGGATGTGGGCAATCTTTCGTGCTTTGATTGCAGAACGGTTAACCAGGCGGCTTACGGAAGTATTCAGGGCCATTGGCCTTCAAAATAAGCTGGGTTCCCTTCCCAAGCTAATCGTCGATGTTCCGCTTGATACGGCCACCCGGAAACTTAAATTATCGCGTGCTTTACTCCCCTTATCCGAATTTCAAAAAGCAAAGCCTGCCCTGGAAAGCGCGCTTCATATTTTTATCGATGAACTGCGCGAGGATCGGGTGAAAGGCACTGTCGAGATCATCTATTCCCATAGCCCAATGCCACAAACCTATGAAGTGCGCTCCTATGAAAGCTATCATGCGACGGAATTTATTATTGGTACAACACGGGCAAAGATTGTTCGTTGCGATTTAACTGCCACGCCACATCTTTTGGTTGCGGGACAAACGGGCGGGGGAAAATCCACATTTCTAAGACATCTTATCGTAAGCCTGTACTTAAGCCTCAAAGATGCGCTTTTCACGCTCATTGATCTAAAGGGCGGGCTTGAATTTCAACTTTTTGAAAATGTAAAACAAGTGAGCGTCCGCGGAGACATTGCTTCTGCCATTGGCGAGCTTAAAGAACTCGATGAAGTCATTATCAAGCGCTTTGCCCTACTCAAAGCCAACAAGTGCAAGGACATTGCAGAATACCAGAGCAAACCGAAGTCCGAACGGGTGGGAGCCGATGGAGTTCCAACAGACATTGCGCTTAATCGTCACATCATTGTTGTTGATGAAGCTGCCGAGCTTTTCCTGTCAAACTCGCTCGCTAACCCAGACGACGTAAGAAAAGCAAAAGAAATCCTAAGCCGGGTATCCCGGCAAGGCAGAAGCCTCGGCATTCATCTAATCGTTGCCACTCAACGCCCCGATAGCCGCGCTCTTGATCCCCAGATCAAGGCAAATCTGCCCGGCATCCTATCTTTCCAAATGGCAAACGACACCTCCAGCATCACCGTTCTTGGAAATGGCAGAGCAACAGACCTTCCGCCCATCCCCGGACGCGGCATTTACAAAAACAGCCTTGAAATGGTGGAGGTCCAAACTCCGTACCTCCTGCCCCAAAAGGCGGATGAACTCTTGGAGCCATACCGGCTGGAAAAGCCGCCGGCCGAAAAGAGCATTCCACCTGTGGAAAATAAGGCTCCTGCCGAGCCAATTGCAGATCCAAATGAAACGCCAAACTTCCCAAAGGGAGATAAATGAACCTTCTCGACACGAAAGTGTGCCTTTCACTTTGGAAGTGGAAGCTCCTAAGTACGGCGGCCCTAACCGAGATGCATTTTAACAAGGTGAGGGCAGCCACTGCTTACAAGAGACATAAATTGCTCAGAAATGAGCGCTTTATAACCTAATTGCCTCTTCCAGGAAAAAACGTTGATAGATCCTATGACTGGACG
>JACQOU010000226.1 GCA_016207775.1 Deltaproteobacteria bacterium | reverse complement strand
ACTCGATACTCCAGAACAGGGTTGCCCTGGGTCGTTTTGGGCCAATTTGGTTTTTTGGAGGTAACGAGCAAGGATAGACTGGATGTTCTTTTTCGCAGTTACGATGCACGATTTACTGGCATTGAAAAAGCGGTTTTGTTTGCAAGTCCCTCTCAAATCGATGCACGCAGAATGCAATATGAGCGCAGATTGAATGAATATGAACAGTACCCCCCACTGTTTGTGTCAAGGGCAGAGCACTGGCTCAAACTCAAGAGCCATGGGTTGCCCCAGTCATCCGCTGTTTTCTTGTCTCCTAAGATAAGCGTGGCGTATGGCAACTATGGTTTATATTCCGATCCGTCGGAAGGACGTAAACAGTGGCATATCAATCCGTTTGTTTTTTTCCGGAAATCTTTTTCCATCGATCCAAACGTGCCGGTTCCTGATGTTGCTGTGTTAAATGGGCGCAGGATTTTTTTCAGTCATATTGATGGAGATGCGTTCCACTCCATTTCACAGAAGAACGTTGAACGCTATTGTTCAGAGCTGATACGCACAGAAATTCTCGAACGTTATTCCACCTTGCCCTTCGGCGTATCGGTTATTGTGGCGGAGGTTGATGAACGGGAAAGGGGTAACCGTAGGCTCCAGGAAGTGGCAAGACAGATTTTTGCACTTCCCAACGTCGAGATAGCCAGCCATACGTACTACCATCCCTTGGAATGGGGGACTGGGAAGCTCTCCTATTCAATGAACAAAGCAATAGATGAACAACGTGAAGTGGTAGAATCGGTTCGCTATATCCGAGACAACCTGGCAGGAAACAAATTGGTTAAGGCTGTTTATTGGAGCGGGGATTGTATGCCTTCGGAAGGAGCTTTGAAACTGGCACGAATGTCCGCAGTCCACACTATCAACGGGGGCGATGGCCGGTTTGATTCTGAATTTCCATCTCTTGCTTATCTTTCTCCGTTAGGCAGACCTGTCGGGAGCGAGTTCCAAGTCTTTTCAGCCAATGCCAACGACAATCTTTACACTCACGGATGGACGGGCCCATACTTCGGATTCCGTCATGCGATTCAAACCTTCGAGCGAACAAAGCACCCCATTCTCAAGCCTATCAATCCCTATTTCCATTTTTTCGCTGGAGAGAATGACACCGGAATTAAGTCGGTTCAAGCGGTTCTTGATTGGTCGATCACGCAACCCATCTCCCCGGTATTTCCATCCACTTATATTGAATCGGTTTTCGGCTTCCGCAATGCAATTATCGAGAAAGTAGGTCGATTGCACTACCGCATTACAGGAGCCAGGGGACTGCGGACGTTGCGATTTGATTCCATAGATTGGATTCCCGATCTTGAGCGGTGCCGTGGGCTAATTGGTTTTAGTGTGCTGGACGGTAAACTCTATGTTTATCTTTCAAATCAGGGTGCAGCCGAGATTGTTCTTCGTGCAAAACATGTAAAGTTCCACCTCCCCCCGTATTTGCATTCAGTCGGAGGGCTCGTCGAGCAAATGGTTGGTACGGGGAAACGTCTTAGCTACGTCCTCGCTCCTTATTCGCGAGGACCACTTACGATAGGAGGTATTACCAAAAGCCGAATTGACTACACGGACGGCACTGCAAGCCATTCACTCCCCGTACGTGAAGGTCGTGTGGAAATACCACTGGAACCACGTCGACAGTCCTCGACGATAGAGGTCATACCATGACAGAAAAACCGCTTATTGGCCTACCCGGCTTGATACTCTTCACGTTCGTCGTAATAATGGCGCTTTGTTTCGCCCTTCCGACCGATTTCGAATTAGCGCGTCTTCGTTCTCTAAGTTACCAAAGTTCGGACGCAGAAAAGCTTCTGCGCAAATCGCTTGTATTTCACCCCAACGATCCGTTGATAGTGAGAAATTTGCTTGATGTTTTGGAGAAAAAGGGCGACGTAAAGGAGGCCATCGAGCTTTCGGAACAACTGACAAGACTGCGTCCCAAAAATGTAGCATACTGGCAACGCCGTATTCGATTGCTCGAGTGGGCAGGTCTTAGTCTAAGCGCCGTTCGCGTGCGAGAACAGATGCTCAGAGCGGGTGCTGAACCTTACACACGTAAAGCACTGATGAAATTAGTGGATGATTATGAATGGCTTCAGAGGCCTGCCGACGCGAGCAGAGTTCTGGAGGAAGTGTGGCTGCATAAAATCTACGAGAAAGATGATATCGACGATGTGATTCGCCTGTTGCTTAACACTGGCAAGCCGGATGGAGCTGAAAATTTCGCTCTGGAATCAGTAAAAAGAGGACTCACCAACCAGGATGTTCACCTGCACCTTCTTTGGGAATTCGTTGAAAGAAAGAAAATAGAAAGGGCTATTCGCCAGGCTGCCTACTATTTTGGGGCAACAGCCGAAGAGGGAGAAAAAGCATGGGAAAATTCCACTTTCTTCTACGCTCTGTCTGATGAGCAGGTTTCGAAACACCGTAAATTAATCGAAGATGTGGGTTGGTTATACATTAATCATGGCAAACCGCGCCTGGGTGCACTTCTGATTGGTCGTTTGGAGAGCAAACAATTTCTCAATCTGGATACTCACTTTGCTTTTGCGGATCTATTAATCCAATTAGGGGAAACTTCTGAAGCTTCTGGCGTTTTCCACCGTATCAGCTTGCGCCCCAGCTTGAGATTAAAAGACTGGAAAAAAATTGCCAGGGGTTTCATAGCGACTGGCGAGCAGGAAGTCGCGACACTTATACTTGAAAATATTTTGGAGGGTAGGACACCGACGATAAAATAGTTTCTGTCCCTGCATGTCGACCTAATTTCAACTCATGCCTACTAAAATTATCATCGTTGCTGCGATATGGTTCGCTATGTCAAGCCTATCAGCCTTTGCACAAACAGACAGGGACCGACTTGAAACCTATGAGTTGCTGCTCCAGCTATATGATGGCAATGGGCAGAACTTGAAGGCAATCCGATTGCTTGAGAAATGGCTATCCGAAATTAAGGCAGGAAAGTTTACTCTAAAAAAGGAACAAATTATTGAGCTGCATGAAAAACTTGCGGAACGCTATACCTGGAATTCACAGGCTCTACAGGCGCTGAACGTTTTGCAGTCGTTTGAGGTCTCTCGCTTAAGTCCCCTGGGGCGCGCAATAAAAATCATTTCATTGGACGAATTGGGCCGCGAGGATGAGGCAAGAAGCCTTGCTACATCTCTGCGACCTGATGAACGAGTGCAGCTCCCCCAGGCAACTCTTCGTAGACTGTCCGATCTGGAAGGCAGAACTCGGACAATCAGTTCAGTTTCACTCCCAACCGACAGTTTAACTGCAGACCAAAATGACTTTCGAACCTCTCACGTTTCATCCATTTTAGATGCACCACAATTTATGCAGGTAGCCTCTCGGGTGATCACCACCTCTGAGCAGACGCTTCCTTCTTTAGAGTGTGAAATGCATTTAGGCAAAAAAAACCTGCCTCACGCTCTACTGCTGCGAACATCGATAAGCCAAGCCCTGCCCTCGAGTTCAGCAATGGGTTTTCTGCGAGCTGGCCACGAATACCGCACGCATTCACTGCGAACCCGTGCGGAATTTGGCTACCAAGGCGGGGGGAGTTATTTCCCGCTACAGATAGTTGGCGATGTTTCAGGAAAATGGCTTCTGTTTGACTATGCCTCGGCCTATTTCGACCTTGCCAAAGTTCACGCCACATCGCAAGGGTTGGTTAGCCTTGGCGTTACGGAGACTCGGTTGGGTACATACTGGGAGCGGCGTTTTAGCTCGTGGATAGAAGCAACCGGCGATTTTGTGTTACGTTCCACGCATCTCGGGCATACCCTCAATCAGGGTCGGGGAATCGAAGGCACGGCTCGGGTGGGATTGGGCCCCGCGCCTGCCCGTTGGCGGTTAGGTCCCTGGTTCTACTTCTTGCGTTGGGGCACCGATTCGGCTGCACTTCGACCACTGTTGGTTTCGCAATACACTATCGGTGGAATTTTTGGAAGTATCGATTGGGGCGCAAACGATCCCTTCTCATGGAGGGGAAAAATAACCGGTGGGATTGGTGGGGATTTTTCCAGTGCCCCTATTTCGAGCAGTCTGTTTTTCGAGGCAACTGCGGAGAAAATACTTTCTAAAGATTTTGGCCTTAAGCTTGAATACGCGCTTTATACTTCACAATTCGTACAAACATTCAGCAACGCAACTCAACTCATCCGTTTGAATTTCGTTAAGGAGTTGTGAGCTATGGACAAGATTTCATTATTAATAACGGAAAGTGATCTCTATTTTCGATCAGTGCTCTGTTCCACGCTAGAGAAGGGCCAGTTCTCAGTAGTCTTCTGCGATAAACTGAGTAACTTATCGGCTGAATTGAAAAAGCAGACATTTGATATCCTGATCGTAGGACACCACGGTGCGGGCAGCGCTGCTGTCGAGTGGCTGGCCAATATTCGTAACGAGGCAGGGCCTAGGCACCTGAACGTAATCGTGACATCCTTTCGGGAACAGGGTGATGCTGAGTGTCGCAAGGGGTCTGCGGAAGGCATCGTCCATTTGAAATATCCGTTTTTGCCTAGTGAGCTAATACGAATCATTGAAAACTTTTTTAATGACTAACATAAGCCCACGCATCAAAGTTCTCAGCCTGGTGATGGCAGCGCTTTGCCTTCTGGTGCTGGCTTCGCCAAAGAATCCAGCTTATCTGGGCGTAACCACCCATCCCTATCTTATTCTTGCCGTCATCTCCGGAGCGCTGCTGGGGCTACGAAGTTCTTTTCTGGCAACGCTGCTGATTGCGGGTATGTATGTCTTTTTCCTCATTGGAACAGCTGATCCGAAAACCACGGAATCTATCCTGAATCTGCAAACACTCACTCTTCCTTTTGCTATTGTTTTATTGCCGTCATTTTTGGGTGAGCTGACGGACCGATTACGTCGATTTCTGAAGCAAGCAGCGGAACGAAATAACCAACAGGGAAAATTGGTCAATCAGCTGGAAAAGATAAATACGCAATTACAAAATGATAAATCTCGTTGTGAAGCGCATATTAGCTCGCAGACACAGACTTTCACTCGGGTATTTGAGTACGCTCAGGTTCTTGAATCGACTGACACGGACGAAATTTGCTCGGCTTTGGTCGAGCTGATTTGTGATCAACTGGACGAAGATAATGCTTACATTTACATTTTGGAAAACAAGGCCCTCACACGAAAAGCTTTTCGCGACAGGAATGCCGATATTCTGTCTGAGACCATTCCGGAAGAATTGTGGATGAAAAACCCTTTAGTTCGGCTTGCTATGGAAAACAAGGAAGTGACCAGGGCACAGGATATTGCTCGCCGTGGTTGGGCATTGTCCGGAGAACAAGGGGTGGCCGCACCACTACTCACAACATCAGATCAAATTATCGGCGTTATTCTGATTAGACGTCTCGACTTCTTCAAGTATGTTCCTGCTACGTTCGCTACCTTACATGCTCTGGGCAGATGGGGAGGCATGTGTCTCGCTCGTGCCATGCATGTCCATGCTGCGTGGGAAAAGACCTACCGGGACGAAGTAACCGGATTTTTCAGCTATGCTTATTTTCGGAAGCGCTTGAAGGCAGAATTTCACAAAGCCAGACGCTACCAACTTCCTCTTTATGTTGTACGCTTCGATATTCCCGCGCTAAAGGACATGCCCGCATACCAGCGTCTCGCCATTCTTAGGCTTGCATCTCATTCGATTGAAGAGTCCTCACGGGATATCGACACCAAAGCAATCGGAGAAACAAGCGGTTGTTTTTATACCATCATGATGTTTGCGTCGTCCTCAGAAGTTGAACGCTACAAGAAACAGGTAGAGGAGCGTTTTGCCGAGATACGATCTCAATTGTCCCTTCCGATGTCACTTGCTCTACTCTCTTTTCGTTCCGCATTGAAACAAGAACACCATTCTCTGGTGGATTTTCTTGCATCTGAGGAACCATGGTAGGAAAGGTTATATCGCTGGCACCGCCGATCTTGTTTGAAATGGGGGCAATGTGGGGCTGGTTTACCCGCCCGAGTTTATTGTTGTTCCTAGTCTTGCATGGCTATTCCACGTTATTCCTGATCATCGTTTGCAGAGTTCGTATTCTAACTCCCGGTCAAAGAAATTTGGTTATTCTGGTGATAGGCTTATGGGCTGTTGTGCCGCTGATGGGGCCGATAGCAGCGTCTTTGCTGTATCTTGCTTTGCAGAAGCAAGTGGCCGGCCGAGGGCATATCGTGGCGGCGCTATCCGAGACCGCGGAATCGGAAGATGACTTTTTCCGAGAACTGTCGAGAGAAGTCATGAAGGACCGAGAGGTTGACGTTAAAACAGATCCTAATACTGGTGCCGAACCTGCCGCTGTTGCCGTCCAGCCATTTCTAGACGTGCTCAAATCAAAAGACTTTGAAGCCAAAAAATTGACGATTATGCGGCTGAGTTACTCATCTACCAGCGAATCCATACGGCTGCTCAAAATCGCCCAGAAAGATTCCAACTACGATATCCAGTATCTTGCAACCAATGCGTTACTCGCCATCGAGTCAGAGTGGTATACCGAAATTAAAACACTCGAACGTTCTGTGGAACTGGATCCTTCCGTAACTCTTCAGAATGATCTGGTCAGCTCTTACTTAAGAGTGTGTGGCTCGGGCCTTTTTACCAGGACCATAGAACATATTTATTTAAAACGAGCGCTAGTGCATGCCCAGCTTTGCGTGCAGCTTAGGCCTAAGGATGCCGGATTTCACACTTCACTCGGCAAAGTTTACTTATATCTCGACAATTATTCCCAGGCGCTTGAATGTTTTGAAAGGGCTGTACATTTAGAGCCGAATGTTCCGGGTTATCGATTTTGGAAAGCCGAGACCCTTTATTTTCTTCAGGCCTATCCGTCAGTGGAGCAGGAATGCCAAACCATCGCTGAGCACCCGAATCTCCATCCCAAAATTGCGCCCATTGTGAAATTCTGGAGCAGCCATGCCCTTTGATCTTGCCAAACTTTCAACAAACCTGCTCTCGTCAAATTGGGCTAACCGAATTGCCGCGCAGAACGAGCTTGTGTGGCTGGATACAGACCAGCAATGGATAGAAATCCTCTCTCTCGTTCCCCAGTCGGATTATCCAGTACTGAGGGTATTGTGCCGCCATCTCATTCACTTTGTCGTGCGGACAAACGTCACTGCGGTGTCAAAGCTATTAGTTTTTGTTTTTACAGGGCAACAAAGCCCCTTCAAAAATCAGCCAGATTTGTGTCGTGAAATTCTTGAGGGCGTTCTGAAGTCACAGAAGATTGGCTATCGTCGCAAAATAGATATATGTCTCTGGTTTCTGGTTCCAGAACGTAATTGCGGCCTGTCCGGGGAAGCACGTATTCTGTTTATTCGCGCGCTTGCCTATCTCAAGGCAAGACGTGCGATTACTTATTTTGAGAACCTAATCCGGCTGCATCAAGACGAAAAAATGATTCACGAGATAATTAAAGCCCTTCGCCAAATCCGCGATCGAAAAGGAGGCAAATGTTTGGAGCTTCTTTTTGGTTCTTCCAATCGTTTCGTGGTTGCATCAGCGGTAATAGCGTATGGTGAATTGGTAGGGAACCACTGGACCAGAGCCTTTCGTCTTTATCGTCTATATTTGCGATCCGGGGAAAATGTCAGATTGGCCATTTTGAGTGCAGTTGCGAGAGTGCAGCCTTACGTGGCGTCATTTGTTCTAAAACGCTTGTACTTGCGTGAGCGCTCGGAAACAATACGCTATCAAATGCTCAAGAAACTTAGCTTGGTTGTTAACGACTCAACGGCTCGGTTTCTGATGAGAATGAGCACGCAGGAAAGCACCCATCGATTGCGGGCGCTGGCGGGCTGGTGTGTTGATAACATGCCTTCACATTCCATCGTTCGTAGTATTCGCCGGCACCTCAGGTCTGCAAACTCACAGCTAAGGGAATTTGCCATAGAAAAAACGGGCCAACTTGACCCCTCATTGGCCCTAAAACTACTGCGTCCGCTGATAGATAATATAGATCGTATCGATCGGGTTGACCGGCAGACTCTTCTTGAAACCCTGGCAAAGAATCCTTCCTTGGCTTGTAACGAAAAGGTTGAGCGAGTGTTTTTGGAACAACTCTCCAAGGAGCCTGCTTGCGCCTTGATAGCGCTGATTGGGCTTTTGCAGCGTGAGAATCCGCCGATAAATGTGTTGATCGAGAAACTATCCGGCGCCGTCCCTCAATTATGGATGTGCGCACTGTCATTAATCACTGAACATCCCACGGCGAGCGGATCGCGCATTCTGATTGAACGTGCCAAAAAAGAACTTTGCAGTGACATTTCGGACTTGCGGTATCTCAGTGCCCGCCATTTTCTCCATCAAGAAGATCCTGAACTGTTTGACCTGGTTTGGTCTCAAGCATTGGCTGAGACAGAATCCGGTTTTAATGGATTTTCCACATTAATCAGTTCTGCACTCAGCCACCTGAAAATCCATCCACACTTGCTGCGGGGTAAAAGAGGACCTCATTTGCTTCAGGATATCCTGTCCGGTTTGAAAACGGGCGCGTGGCAATTGCATCAGTGGCGGGATTTACTTTTGCTTTTAGATGCAGATGCCGCGAATGCACCTATATACTTAAATTTTCTCCATTCTCACGAACTATTTTGGACCGATGTGTTTAACCAGTTGCTTATTGAAGAGACTGATGCGGATAGAATCCGGCAATTGGGCGAGCTCATTTGCTCGAGAGAAGTCAGGGTTACGGATAGAACTTTGGAAACGGTTTTTAACAAAATTAGGCTTGGACATTACAGGAACCCAGAAAGTGTTCTTGCAATTCTTGCACAATGTCGTCCTGAGAAAATGTTGCACAATTATATTGATTGGATGGTCAGTCTTCCGTCAGGCCCTCTAAAACAAGATGCGTTTCACGCACTAGCGCACTGGATCGCACCGCGCCCTTCGTTGGAGACGCATAGGAAGGTGGCATATGGCTAACGTCTGCCTGCTTCTTGAAGGGACCTACCCCTATGTGTCAGGCGGGGTATCTGCATGTGTTCACCAGCTCATCTCCAAGCTTCCACGTACAACGTTCACTCTCCTTTACATTGGCACGTCATCAGATGAATACCTGAGTCTCAAATACAAGCTTCCACCTAACGTAGTGGGTCTCCAGGAACTTTTCCTATTCGACGAGCTCAATGATGATAAAAGAAGAACCGAGTTGTCGAAGGAAGAATTGTGGGCTTTGGATCTCTTTCACCAAACGCTCCATGGCGCGCACCCTCCTTCCATCAAGTGTGCCGAGTTACAAGATTGGATGAATGTTCTTTTCCCTTATGGGCAAGGTTCAGATCGGCTGTTTCAAGCTCTTGCAAGCAGGGGAATATGGAAACTGCTTCTTAGGGAAACCCAGCGCATAAACAAAAGAATTCCTTTCATTGATTTTTTCTATACATGGCGGTCCGCTCATATCCCCATCTATAAAGCACTCAGCGGACGATACCCGAAAGCTCAACTCTACCATGCCCTCAGTACGGGTTACGCTGGGTTGGCCGGCATGTGCGCTTCTGTTCAGAACAACGCCCCGCTGGTGATTACGGAACATGGCATTTATGCTCACGAAAGAGCAATAGAAATCACAGAGGCAGAATGGTTTTCTGATTCACATTCCTATTTTCAAAGCTCCTCTTCCTCAATGGTCCTGAAGGATTGGTGGATCCAGATGTTCAAAAACATGAGTACGATTGCTTATGAAAAGGCCTCAACCATCATCACTCTTCATAACGGTAACCGAGCCCGCCAGATAGAGGATGGAGCGGATCCCTCAAAAATAGAACTGATTCCCAACGGCATTAATCTTAAGTTTCATCAGTTAAGAAGGCGTCATCTTCCATGGCCCGGACCGATGTCCGGCTCAATTTTTCGTATCGGATTTGTAGGAAGGGTCGTTCCGATTAAGGACGTGAAGACATTGATCAAGGCCATCTGTATTGTGCGTGCCAGCTATCCTCACGTTACGTGTCAGATTGTCGGACCTTGCGAAGAAGACCCAGCTTATTTTCAGCAATGCTCAGAGCTGGTCGCGGCGCTTGGACTCGAAACAATTATGAAGTTTAGCGGAAAAATGGATGTCATGTCGGTCTATCCAACTCTCGATTGTCTGGTGCTCACCAGCATTTCGGAATCACAGCCACTCGTGGTGTTGGAAGCCAATTGCGCGGGGATTCCTGTGGTGGCTACTGAGGTTGGCAGTTGCAGAGAACTTCTGGAGGGAAGGAAGGGTATTGATAGAGGGCTCGGGCCCAGCGGCATTCTTGCGCCCATCGGTGATCCGGACACCATCGCCCAGCAAATTCTTAAACTGATTCACTCGCCACAGTTATGGGAACAGCTCTCCGTTACGGGGGTGGAAAGAGTGAGCACATTTTATGATGAAAACGAATTGGTATCACGTTATGAAACGATTTATCGACGTCATATTTCCGCACAACGGCCGGTTAGTATTCCCCGGGACCACAACACACAGCCGCACATGCTTGTAAATAAAGGGCTACGCTAATAGCAATGAAAGGGAGCATCCGTGGCAGGTATTGGCTTTCGCATTAGTCAACTTCTTCGGTCCGACGATTTGTATACGCGTATTGGTGGAATGATCGCCTCCGTTGTGCTTTCATCGGGCCCGTGGCTTTGCACTATCATCAGCATTGGCACCATCTCGATTATCACATCTAATGACCTGGATCCTCAACAGAAGCAAACGTTCCGAGTAATTATTAACTACACCTATGCAATGTCACTGATAGGTTTTGCCTTACTCGAAATGGTCGCTACCCGTTATGTGGCAGACACCATTTATGTGAGACAAGAAAAAGTGCTGCCAACCCTATTTAGCCTTCTGTCTCTGCTGATTTTTGCTATTGCAACGCTTTTTGGCACACTCTTTTACTGGCTGACTGGAATGGACTGGCAAACCATTCTTATGGCCAGTGCGCTATTATCTGTTGTCACCTTCATCTGGAATGCAATGATTTTCTTGAGTTGCTGCAAGGATTATCTGGCAATTGTTCTGTCATTTATAGCTGGGACCGCAGGCTCAATTTTAGCGACGTGGATTTGTACGCGAATCTTCCATCTTGGGCTGGGGGGACAGCTCCTCGGCTTTTTGGTCGGCCAAGTTGTCATTGCCGCGTGCCTTATTTATCGAATATTTCGTGAGTTCGGAACCGATTTTCTCACTCCCCGAGATTTTCTTTTTCACTGCAAACATCACCGCATGCTCATCTTCGTCGGTCTATTCTATGCAACGGCCATTTGGATTGATAAAATTATTTTTTGGGTTAGCCCATCCACCTCCGAACGTGTCGGAAGCCTATTTTATAAATCGTCCGCATACGACTCGGGTATGTTTCTTGCCTACTTGTTTGTGGTGCCCTCCATGGCTTACTTCCTCGTCAAAATCGAAACAGAGTTCTATCTTTCCTACAGAAAATATTTTTCTCTAATTGACAATCGAGCACCATTAAACCTGATTGAGAAGGGCAGAATGGAACTGATTTCCGTCACCCGTCAAAACATGGCGGGGCTTTGTATCTTTCAAGGATTTATTACGATACCCGCTCTGTTGCTGGCGGAACAAATTATTGAATCTGTCGGCTTGCCTCCTATCTATACGACGGTATTTCGCTATGGCCTCATCGCCGCTTCCGTACACATGCTGATGCAGTTTGCAAACATTCTCATTTTATACTTTGACCTGCCCTCCATTGTTTTAAGAAATTACTTCGTATTTCTCGTGTTAAACGGCTGCCTCAGCGCCTTATCTACCTACATGGATTATCGTTATCATGGAGTGGCCTATGTTCTTGCTGCTTTGGCTGCATTAATCCTGAGTGCTTGGAGCTTGCGTGAAGTGCTGAGGGACCTCAATTTCCATATCTTTATGAAGCAGCCTTTTGCTAAGCCAACGAGCATTCCGCTGATCTTGGAAAAAGTAAGCCTCAAATAAATTCTTAGACCCCTACCCCCTGTCAGATAACAGAATCTCATTCACTGATTAGTAGACGATGACCGCATTGATTTCACCCGAAGATCCTTTTTCCTAAGTCTGAGATCCTGGTAGAGCCGCTTGAACTCCGAAGCGGGTTCAACGCCAAGTTCTTTCTTAAGTAAACGGAAGCACTTGATGCATTGTTTGCGGGCTTCCCTGCTGTGGCCAAGCTTCAAAAGGATTGCCACCATTGCTTGATGCAAAGCCTCCTGAAGAGGATCGATT
>JACQOU010000209.1 GCA_016207775.1 Deltaproteobacteria bacterium | reverse complement strand
GAGGGTTCGATCCCCTTCCGGTCCACTTTTAATCTCCGATCGCCACAGGACTGGTATGACGAGGCCCATAGATTCTATGACTATTTCCACGCGAAGAAGTTGAGTTACTCCTACATCGGAAAGATTCTCTACGAATAATATATTATATCAGCAACTTACATTGATAAAGGCAAGGTATTATTGCTATAATTTTCTATTATTGGCATAATATGCATAGATATGTATAAAAATCTTGCATATCACCCGATAACGTTGGTAGTTAGCAGATGGAGCGAGATATGAAAGATTCGATTGGTCGACGTATTAAGGAAGAACGAACTCGACAGAACTTCACCCAAGACGAACTGATTGAAAAAGCTAAACTCGATTGGGAAAGACAAACTCTTGGGCAGGTCGAAAACGGGGAACGGGAAATAAAAGCCTGGGAGTTAGCAAAAATCTCATCTGTTCTCCGAATGGATATGTCGGCCTTTTTTCCTCGTGAAACCGCAACGCAACAGCAGCCTTACGTTTTGTGGAGGAAAAAGCCAAAAAACCCCGCCCGTATCGAAGCAGAGTTTTTACGACTCTGCAAAGACTATGAACTCGTGGAGACACTAAACTCCGTAAACGCAAACGAATTTCAAACGCTACCCCATCGGAAGATAGATTTAGGGACCTTCTCCTATCCCGATGCTTACTTATTGGCTGAACAGGTTCGTAATGAACTTACACTGGGTGATTTTCCAGCATCGTCTCTCGTAAAAATCTTGGAAGAGAAATTTGGAATCAAGTTTTTCTTTAATGATCTGGAGGGAAATGGTTCGGCAGCCTCGAGCGTTTCCTCCTTTGGCTATTGCACATTGGTAAGCTCCAGCGAGGTGCCATGGCGACAGCATTTTAGTATTGCCCACGAACTATTCCATCTCATTACCTGGGATGATGCGCTCCTTGCGCAGGTGAATTCCGAAAAAGGACTCTGGGACTGCAACGAGCGGTTAGCGGACTCGTTCGCTGCCGGCCTTTTAGTGCCAACCGAGACGCTGGGTCGAGAAATCAGGGCCCTTTCGAAGAATAACAAGCTGAATGGTGCGGGGATAGTCGCAATTGCAAGACAATTTGGAGTTTCCCTTGAAGCCCTACTGTGGAGAATGGTTGGGTTGCGCTTCCTTGCTAAGAATACCGCCGAGAAGGCTCTTGCCGATGATCAGCTGCGCACATTAGATAGGAACATTCGCGCGGAGATGGCAACAGAGCCCGTCCAGACGGAGAGTAATCGATTCTTGCGCCTCGCCTATATTGCCTATGAGAATGGCGAAATTAGTCGGGGGCGACTTGCCAAGATGTTGGACATTCCCATATCCGATCTTTCCGATCATTTGAAGCGACATGGTCTCGCAGAAGTAAGCAACAATGAAATCCCGCTTAGTAATCCTTGATGCGAACATTGTAATCGCCGCATTTCGGGGAGGGTTCTGGAAATCCATCATCGCACAATACCAGGTGAATATCCCGTCAATCGTTTTGCACCAAGAGGTTTACCATTATGTCGATGAGAACGAACAAAAAGTTCCAATCGACCTCGTTCAATACATCGCAGCCGGGAAAATTCAGGAAATCTCCGCTAAGCCACAGGAGATCGCCTATCTCGAAGAAAAGGTGAATCCCAACTTCCTAGACCGTATTGACGACGGGGAAAAAGAGGCGATCGCGCTTCTGCTGACGGGTAACTTCGACGAGCACCGTTATTGCACCGCCGACACACGGGCGATAAAGGCACTTGCCAGCTTGAATCTCGGGGCATTTGGAGTTTCTCTTGAAGAACTTTTGTCCAAGATTGGGGAGGCAAAGAAACTGCCCGATGAGAGCTATAGCAAGAGAGCGTTTGACTTGAAGAAAGCTCAAGGGCTCCAGGAACAATCGATGTTCCTAAAGAGTTGATAGGGGGAACCCCATGCCAAAGAAGAAAACTCAATCCGGTGCTCGGCGACAGCCCTCAAAGAGGGGAAGAAAAATTCGATCTTCAAAAGGAAAATTAGACGACATGCGTAAGAAGACGCCACCCCCTTCCGTCCATCCCTGGAGGGTTTGCCCTTACGGGGAACATTGGGTCAGAACGCATCCCTTGCATGTACCTCCAAGCCACACTTTTCCAGAAGGACACACGACGACCCGCCACGAACACTGCGCCCACAATCCGTCCCGAAAAGATCAGTTCTATCCCGATGAGATTCGCGAGATCGCAAAGCAGCATTTTTCCGATCTCAAAAGCAGACCTTGCCCATTACCGCTAGGGTACGGCGATCGGGGAAGCAAGTACGATGACCTAATTGCTGGATGGGTTCAATATTGGAATGAGGTCCTCAAACCGGATGTGCCGTTGGATTCCAATCTCGTCAAGGCGCTCATTGCTACTGAATCAAGTTTCGATCCTAACAAGATCATCAGGCAACCTGGTTGGAGGCGGTAGGCAAGTACAAGGGGACCGGCAAAACCACGAAGGAACGAGCGAAAAGCATCATGGAAAAATTCAAAGAAAACTATGAGGCACTTCAAAAATGCGAAACAAAATAGGGCTTTTCATCTCCCTGCTGCTTGCCACGTTTGGTTTTTCGCGAGTCGCTTTAGCGGATAAGACTAACGAAGCCGAGTTTTGTTCGAAGGGCATCGAGCAAATGATCGAAAAGAAGATTGGGGACTACCGTATCATAATCTCCTATGCGAACGATCGAATGTGCCAACGTTTTGATCTCTTGAAGCGTGAACAAATCGTTTTTCATGAGGAAGGGATCGACAACCATTATTTCCTTGGAGGCGATGACAGCAACAAACATTTTCTGAGGAAATTAACAGGTCATAGTACTCAGCTAGTCGTAAAAAGGTGGACCGGTGGAGCACACTGTTGCACCTCTCTCCTTATTTTTGATTTGGGACGTGAGTTCAGGAAAATTGCTGAAATTTATGGCGGCAACTTCGATCCTAAGATTATCTATCTCGACCATGACGGCATCTCGGAGATCAGGATCATGGATGACTTTCTGGCTTACCGTTTTTCAAGTTTCGCATATTCCGCGACGGCAGACGTCGTTTTGAGATATACGAATGGCCACTATTCGGTCGCGCCTGAATTCATGAAAAAACCCGTGCCTTCCCAAAGAGCTCTGGATGCCAAAATCCCGCTGTGGGAAAAACTCTTGCGCAAAAAGAATGCTTCCGACTGGCCGGCACCACCACTGATTCAAACTTTGACCGATCTGATTTATACGGGGAACAAGAAGGTTGCCTTTGATTTATTGGATCGCGCCTGGCCCGCTGATGTCGCTGGCAAAGCCGACTTCTTGAAATCGTACCAAGAGGCGTTGAATGAGTCCAAGTACTATGCGGAGTTTGAAAGGAAGCTGTAGTTCACAATCGCGCGATGACTCAGTCCCAACTTCGTCAACGTTGCGACTTTTCCACTAATTTCCCGTTTGGGGTTCCACCATGATATGCCGCGCTCGCGCGGCCGAACACCGATCAAATCTGAGTCGCAAGTGGCACCAGTTGACACCCGCTACAATTGCCATACGATTGCGGGTCAAGATGTCT
>JACQOU010000184.1 GCA_016207775.1 Deltaproteobacteria bacterium | reverse complement strand
TTCCACAGCGAGCTGACTCGCCACCTCTCCCGCTCTGTGGCCTCCCATTCCATCGGCAACAACATAAAGACCTAACTCATCGTCTCTTAAGAAAGAATCCTGGTTGACCTTACGTTTCAAACCAATATCGGTAATCGCGTAGGTTTTGAGGTTCATCTAATACTCTCTAACGGAAGATCATCAATTAAAATCGATGGCGCCCCGCAAGCTCCATAAAAAACAAAGTCGCTGCCAACCGCCAAAACCCGACCCAGCAAGTCAAGTGCATTAATTTTAAATGATAAATTTACAAAGGGAGATGCCAGACAACCCCTGGAAACAATCCACCCATGCGCCTTGACAAGACAATCACATCCGTTTTCCGACAAGAGTTCCACTTTCTCAACCGTGCTAATTAAAAGTCCTTGGCCCAATCCCTGGCCCAAATCCTGCAACAACGACTCGGCGCTCCTGTTCGACGGCTGGATAAAAAAGTTTGTGGCAGAAATCTTTGGAAAGGGGGCGCCTGGAGCGCGCAAAAAGTTTCCCGTACTCAAGCGGTTCTCCCGTGTAGCTGAGTAGTTATCATAAAGAGAGCTCTCCAAACGGCCCGAAGAGATGACAGTCGTTTTCTGAGTAAGCACGCCTTCTAAATCAAAGGGAGCTGAATGGGCTGCTCCTTCATAGGCGCCATCATCAACAAGGGTAAGATCGCTTGAAAAACACGGCAGCTTAGGCACGCGCCCCAGGGGGCTTCTGCCCGAATGAATTGAATCTGCGCAAAACCAATCAGTCATCTCGCCGAGGAGCATGGAACAAGCTTGCGAACTGAGGAGCCACTTATACGAATTATTCTGCGGCTTGACACCTTTTCCAGTGAGTTGCTTGGCCTTTTGCGCCAGGGTTGAAGCCTTAAAGTCTTCCTGATCAGCTAACTTGGAGAAGGATCTAGACTCATTCACCCAAAAGTAGTCACTGTCCTGGTGACTCAACAGGGAATAATGCGTCCTGAGAGTTGAACTCTTGTGCTTGGGTTGTATTCGCTCCCCTTTTCGAACAAGCTGGGTGTGAAATTGCTGCCAACGGTATTCTTCTTTGAATAAGTCCGGCCAACCCGCAACATCCGAATATTGGCTTTTCCATTGGGGGGCACTGTCCTGTATCGGTTCAAAGGTCATGACCAACGGATTTTTCTGTTTCGAAAATCGCCACAAAGGGAATCGAAACCATGGGTCGGGGCTTGATTTTCTAGCCGATTCAAAAGCACTGTCCACCAAGGAATGTAAAGACTGTTTTGTATTACCAACCACAACGCTTCTTCCGGGTTGTCGACGATGCAAAAGCCTTAAGCTCACCCAAACGCTATCTTCAATGGCCTCATGAACGGCGTTTCCATTGATAAACTGAGCGTTTTTTGATTGGGTGCGCTGAATGCAAAGTTCGTAATCTTCGGCAATGATCAACCGTGGGTGTCTGCAAATTGTGTCGCAAATATCGTCGAAGGAGTAGGCCACCGTATTGATTTTAACACAAAAAGTATACTCTCATCTCATCTCTAATTTTACTCGCAAAACTTCAAACCAGCTCTTCTCGGGAAGTCGAACTACCCTAAGCGAAAAACGTGAACCGGTAATCTGAATTCGATCCCGGGCCTTGAGTTCATAGTTAATTTGCCCATCGAAAACGAGGTAGGCATGCCCATCGAAAGCCTGGACCACCACTTCTACACGGCAATCTTTTGGCACCAGGATCGGGCGGGCCGAAAGGGAATGCGAACAAATAGGGATAAGAAGCATAGCGGAAACACCCGGATGGATCAGTGAGCCTCCTGCCGATAAAGCGTAGCCAGTTGAGCCCGTTGGAGAGGAAACAATGTAACCATCCGCTCTCACGCGGCTGAGTAAAGTGCTGTCGACAAAAACCTCCAGCTTCAACATGGTTGTCCGCGCTTCTTTGGTAATAACCGCGTCGTTAAACACCGTACCCGATTGTATGATCCTGTCTTTGCGTATTAGATCTACCGCAATCAGTCGCCGTCTTTCTTCCCTGTAAGCACCCTCCAGCGCCTTTTCAACTGCTTCGAACATTTGGTCGGGACTCACCTCGGTAATAAACCCTAAAGTTCCCAAGTTGATTCCCATGATGGGAAACAGATCCTTTTCTTCGAGCCTTCTGACCAGCGTAAGAAAACTCCCATCACCCCCAATCACCAATCCTAAACGAACATTCACTAACGAGCGGGCTTCGATTTTTTCCTCAGAATTTGTCACGTCCAGGGTTTTTATTTTTTTCTTCTTCAACCACCCCATGAGATCTTTGACTGCCTTAGTCGCAGATGGCTCGTTCTTTTTTGCAAAAACAAGCACCGTGTCTTTCATAGCTTCTCCTTGGACATATCCTTACGCGAGGCGTTTGACGTTTTCAATACAATCGATAGCCTAGCTATCAGTTCCCAATTTATTTAGTAACACACTGTCTAAAATCTAGCTGGAGAAAAGAATGAAACATTATCTGCCTATGACCGGATTATTTGTCCTTTTCGTAAGCAGTTTTTCTTTTGCTTCCGGAAAATATCTAATCAAATTCAGATCAGCAGACCCTGATGTGCAAGTGGATTTTGTGCGTGTTTATGGGGGTTCCCTTGAGCCTGTCAGTCTGGCTGGTCGCCTTTATGCCTGGTCTGGGCACGGTAACCTTACAGTTGACATCACTAACGATCCTGAAATCGAATACATCCAAAAAAACCATCCTATTCATCTTATTGACAACCCTTCCCTTGTTTCCGTTCGCGCCCAGTTAAATGCTTCCGTCGATAAAAGCACCTTTGAAAAACGAGGCCCTGCCTACCCGGATAATCCGGAAATTGCAAAGCCGTCGTCGGAAAAGGTGGGATCGGATCCGCTTCTCACACAATCTTGGGGCCTTTTCACAGTCGCAGCAAATCAAGCATGGAATAAAACCCCTCAGGGACAAGACATCATCGTCGCAATTACCGATACCGGCGTGGATTACAATCATCCTGATCTCATTACCAACATGTGGCGAAATTCTCAGGGGCTTGTGGGTTGGGATTTTGTCGGCAAAGACAATAAACCCTATGATCTTTCCATGAGCATCGGTGATATCCTTTTTTCGGGAGGAAACCCGGGCCACGGAACACACTGTGCCGGGGTGGCAGCCGCCCGACTCAACAACACTTTGGGAACCGCTGGGGTAGCGCCAAAAGCAAGAATCATGGCCTTGCGCTTTATTAACGAGAGCGGCCGGGGAGATACCGCCGACGCCATCAAAGCGATCGATTTTGCCATTGAAAATGGCGCAAAAATAATCAGCGCCAGCTGGGGAAGTGAAGGAGAAGAAGAAAAAGATATGGCGCTGCGGGAAGCGATCATGCGGGCAAATGAAAAAGGGGTCCTTTTCATAGCAGCCGCCGGTAACGGAAGGCTAGATCCCCAAACTTTTGTTGCTAAAGGCTATGACAACGACAGCGACGCAAAACCCATGTATCCAGCAACTTACCCGTACGAAAATATTATCACGGTGGCAGCGCTGGGTTCGGATGAGAAACTTGCCTCGTTTTCAAACTGGGGCAAAAAATCCGTCGACCTTGGAGCCCCCGGCGTAAAGATCCTCTCTACGGTTCCAGGCGCCAGGTACCAGGATACGATCATCGACTTGGGTCAAATGAAAGTGACCTGGGACGGAACGTCTATGGCAACCCCTTTCGTTGCGGGAGCTGCAGCCGTCGTTTGGTCACAATCGCCCAACTGGAACATGAAAAAGGTAAAAGAAACCCTTTTATCAAGCACTGTGAATCTGGACCAGCTTCAAGATAAGGTGGTCACGGCCGGACGACTCGATCTCAGCCACGCGGGCGACTGAAATCCCGTTGACGAGATCCAGTGCTTCGCGCAGGATAGTTTCTGTTTTCAACCTGATGCAAAATCCAGGTGTAAGTTAACCCGCGTAAAGGGCCATTATGAGAAAAAACTGGATCTTTCTGGTTCTTATTGTTGCATTCCTGTTTTGTGTGCTCGATTCAGAAGGGGCTCGCCGTAAGCGCAAAGCTCGCAGAAGATATCCTTCCCCCACACATCCGGTCGTTCTGTGGGCACGAACGCTGTCACAAAGTGTTGACCCCGAAGAGCGCAAGGTTGCGGCGTTCAAGCTGAGTCAATACTCGCTTCCTATATTCCAGACGGACGTTGTGGAGCGGTTGATTGGCTGCATGAAAGACCCTGATGTGCACATTAAGGTTCTTTGCGCAAAAGCAATGAGCCGTGCGGGAAGACAGAGTGACTCGGAATGGGTTAGAAATGCACTGGTTGCACAATATCAAGCCGACCCGATATTAAGAAACACTATCGTGAGGACTTTTATCGCCAGGAAAGATTCTTCACCACAAGTCCATGACCTTCTCGTAAATGTGGCGAGCAAGTCCACCGACCATGATGAGCTCTTAGTCCTAGTGAGCTATTTTGAAAATTTTGGCTTTGGTTCCGGTCAATTTGTGGATGTACTGACGAATATTTACAAAAATTCGCCCGACATCAAAATCAAAAGAGGTGTGGCTAAAGCGCTTGGGGGAAGAGGCCAGGGTCAGGAATCCGTTGTCACGTTATTAACGGATTGCACTCAGAGCAAAGACACCCCCTTGCAGCTCATTTGCCTCGAGGGGCTTCAGCTTCAGGTAAAGAAAGACAGTCGCCTGTCTGCGGCCGTTGGAAATGCAATCTCAAAAACCATTGAGAGCGAAGACCTCGATGTGCTGATGGCCACTTTGGATGTTGTCAACGTTTTGCCAGAAAACCCAGATCCCAAAGTGTCGCAAAGACTGGTTGAGATCATCGAAAGTGTCGATGACCCCGATCTACAGGAAAAGGCAGTACTTGCCTTAGGCGTAATGGGTGATGGAAGTGATAAAACGGTTGGAGCGCTTCAAAAGCTTCTCGAGAAAAAAGACGGAGAGGAAGCCACGCGAATTGCTGCTGCTTTGGTGCTTGGAAAACAGGCCTATGGCCTTACTGAAAAACCGAGGGAGTTGCTTTCCAAATGTAAGGATGAAAGATCGCAATCCCTTCGAACCGCATGCCAGCTAGGCCTTCAGGAACTGGAAAGCAGGAAAGCAAAAAACAAGGGGGTTGCACCCAGCACGCGAGAAATTGCTGATAATCCCTCTGAAAAACCCTCTTCAGATAAGGTAAAACCGTAGCCGTTTCCCACATTACTTGTTCACATACGCACTTAAAACATCGGGAATCTCGAATGTTCCGTCGGCCTTTTGGCAGTTCTCCATAATGGCCATGAGCGTGCGCCCAACAGCCAGCCCCGAACCATTGAGCGTATGTACAAACTGCATTTTTCCTGAGCTTGAATCGCGGTATCGGATGTTGGCGCGTCTTGCTTGAAAATCAGTGAAGTTGCTGACGCTGGATATTTCTATGTACTGCTTGGCAAATGGAGACCACACTTCGAGATCATAGGTTTTGGCGGCCGAAAAACCCACATCTCCCCCGCACAGTGCAACCAACCTGTATGGCAGCTTAAGCAGCTGCAAGATTTTTTCAGCGTCTGCCAGCAACTTTTCCAATTCGCTCACTGATTGGTCGGGTTTTGTGAACTTCACAAGCTCAACCTTGTTAAACTGGTGCTGACGCTTGAGGCCTTTCGTATCTTTTCCATAGCTGCCCGCCTCCGACCGAAAGCAAGCACTGTAAGCGACATAGCACTTGGGAAGCACACGCTCATCCATTGCTTCATTACAATGGTAACTGGTAATCGGCACTTCTGCGGTGGGTATCAAAAAATAATCGAATTTTTCGACTTTAAAAAGATCTTCCTCAAACTTGGGTAAGTGCCCAGTCCCTTTTAATGAGCTCCGATTAACCAAGTAAGGCGGAAAAATTTCCTCGTAACCGGAAGACGTGTGCGTATCGAGCATCAATTGGACCAGTGCGCGTTCCAGGCGCGCTGCCATTCCTTTAAGGAAAACAAAGCGCGCTCCTGTCACTTCTCCGGCTTTTTTGAAATCCAGGATGCCTAATTTTTCGCCAAGTTCGTAATGAGATTTTGCTTCAAATGGAAAATTTGGAAGCTTTCCCCATTTCCTAATTTCCACATTTTGATTGGAACCCAACCCCTCAGGCACTGAGGAATCGAGAAGATTGGGCAGTTCGAGTGAACAGGCCTCAAGCTTCGCCTGTATCTCAGACAGTTTTTCATCCAGCAACCTAATTTGGCCGCTCACTTTTTTCATCTCTTCAATCAACTCGGAGTCGTCTTCCTTGTTCTTTTTCTTTTTTGCAATTTCCTGAGATGCCACGTTCTTACGATTCTTCAACGCCTCCACCGCCTGGAGCACTTGCTTTCTGGAGCCGTCCAACTCACTGATTCGATCGACGGTTGGATGAAGATTTTCTTTCCCTCTCTTTTTAAGAGAAGTTTTTACAACGTCTAAATTGGACACAACAAATTTAGGGTCAAGCATAGTTTACTCTTCTATGGAAATTTGATTAATCAAACGCTTGATACTCTCTGCGTCCTGCGCAGCAGGATTGCGACTTAGATAAGCATTAAATTCGGTAACCGCCTCCTTGTCCCTGTCCAGGGCATGGTAAACATAACCTAACTCGAGATGCAACCGGGGTTCTTCGGGATCTGTCAGCAACGCTTGCCGGATGACCCCCTCTGCGTTTTCAAACTTTTGAAGTTCCCTGAAGCAGCGAGACATGAGCAAGAACGCGCCCAAGCGCTCTCCCTGAATATCGGGTGAGTTGGGTAACGCCAGCAACTGTGAAAGCTCCCCTGTCGCCTTTTCAAAATCCTTATAGGCAACGTAAAGCTCGGCAAGTTCGAGTCGAAACTTGGCGTTACGCGGGTGGTTCGATATTTCTTTTTGCATGAATGCGATCGCTGAGTCTTTCTGCTGCCTGAGAAATGCCACGCGCGCCATTAGCCGGTAGGCTCCTGGGTAGTTGGGGTATACATTAATAAGCTCTTTGAGTGCCTCATCGGCCCGAACAGGATTTAATAATTGAAGCAGCAACTCAGCAGCACGGTAGTACCCTTCCGGGTTTTTACGATCGGTATTGGAGGCCGCCCAATATTCGGCCGATGCTTTTTCCGTCGCTCCCACTGCCTCAAGGGCCTTAGCAAGAGACATGCGCACTTTCCCTGACCGAGCGTCCAGATCCAGAGCTTTGTGATACTGCTCAATTGCCCGGTGGAATTCTTTGTCTGTGGAATACAGTTCTCCCAAAATCCAATAAAGAACAGAATTACCTGGTTCAAGCTGAATTAAGTTACGAACAAACTTAACTGCAAAACGCTTTTCCTGTCCCAAAACCTTCATCCGAAGCCATTCCAGCATGGCATCATGATTGAGAGGGTTCAGCGCATACGCTCTATAGAAATAGGCCATCGCTTCCTTGGTCGCCTCTTCTTGACGAGTTTGAACCAAGTATTGTCCCATTAAGAAGAGCGTCTCTGATATGGTCGGATTCAATTTGTAGGCCTTAGCAAGATTAGCCTTCGCTTCAGCAAAGTCCTGACGCTTCAAGAAGTGTTTGGCCAGAGCCAAAAACACTTCCGGGGCATCCGGTTGTATAGAAGCAGCGTTAGACAATAGTTTTAGCGAGGTGTCGAAATTAAAATTGTCGTTTTCAATAAGACCTAACCGAATGTATGGACCGATGACTGCCGGATCGTTTCGAATCGCATCCTCGTAAACAAGCATGGCTTGCCGGATTTGATCATGGGCCTCTGCCATTTTTTCCAATGTTAAACCCATTTGGTAAAGGCCGCGTCCATCTTTCGGATTCAGCATGACGGCGCCTGCAAATAACGCCAGAGCAGGCCCATACGTTCCTCCTTTGCCAAGACGCTCCCCTTGGGCAATCAAATCTTTACCCGAAAACAAATGATCAAGAACGAGTGTTTCGACCCCCTCTTCTTTTGATCTTGCTTTTGGCGCCCATTCTTTTGGGTTGCTTAACCGCGCAACCTTATCTTTCACCTGATCCGTCTTGAGGAAATAAAAAGCTCTCCAATAGTTTTTTTCAGCCTCGGCTTTTGCGCCTGAAAGTTCCTGCAGGGTCGCCAAAGAAAAATAGGCACTCCCAGCGTCTTGGTGGCTGGCAAAGCGTCCTAGCCTTGCGGCATATTCATATAGCCCTCTTGCTTCTTTGAACTGATTCTTTGCCCGTGCTATGCCGGCCAGGATCAAGTAGGAGGGCACGTGCAGCGGATTAAACTTTAGCGCCGTGTCGGCGTATCGGCGAGCGTCTTGGAAGTTTTCGCTTCTGAATGCAATTCGTGCTAGAGCGGCATGTGCACGTACGGACGAGGGATCGAGCGCAATCGCTTCGATCAGGCTTCTTGTGGCATCCTGCAAATCTCCCGTTAATTCAAGATACTCACCCAGCACCACCTTATTCTGTGGATTTAATGGTTCTGCTTCGTGAGCATAATCGATTGCTTTTTTAGCCTCCGCCATTTTCTTATAGTGGTTTTGAAAAAGAATCGCCTCAGCTCTGTAAAATGAACTTGCGTGAGGGTCCGTTTTACGTCCTTCCTTTATAACGCTTTCCACTCGATTAATGAGGGCGTTGAGCTCTGCACCCGAAGAAAAATCTACAGCTCGTATGAGCGCTTCTGCAATGGAACCGGCAAGCTTGGTGCGGTCAGCGGATTGAAGAAACTGAGCTCTAGAAAAAGCATCCACTGCACCTGCATAGAAGGGAATGCTGTCATATCGGATCAGTCTTTGGCCCTCATCAATGAGACCCTGAGCCCTTTCTTCCAGTTTAAGACTCGATAATGTGTCTGCTGGCTTGTCCCCAACCGTCTTTGGGTTGTCGGATTTAGGTTCCCCAGAGCCAAACACAAAAAGTAACGACAGCACAATTGCCGCGCCACCAACAATCGCCAGCCGCCTCTTTCTCTCTTGCTGCTTCTTGCGTGCAATCGTTTCAGGACTCTCTTCCGCTGTTACGTGTGCGCCAAAATCAAGAGGACGCTTGAGGGCTTCTGGGGAAGATCGATTTTGATCGGGGCTATTTTCAAAAACGGGCCGCTCCAACGCAGACCCGCTCTTCTCTTCCTCTCCATCCTCCGAAAATAATTCATTCACAAGCGCTGGATCAATCTTACTGAGCGCCCTGTCGGCAGCAATTTGTCTTGTTTTGGCATCGTCTTGCAATTCATCATCGGGAACACAAGCTTGCTCTTCTTTGGGCTCTTGATGGGTGCCGTTTTCCAGTTTTTCGTCTAAAGCATTGGCTGGCTCATCGGATTGAGCCTTGTCAGAGTCGGAAGGATTATATTTTCCCAGGAAAATATTTTTCATGAATGCATCGTAAAAGCGAGGGTGCGAAGAGAGTTTTTGCCACCGACTATAGGGCGGAGCGGCAACCTCTTCGTCTCCAGAATATCTGCCCTGCGCGATGCGATTTAGGATATCTTTTTCGGTATAGGTGCGCTCAGAGTGGCCGCGCTTACGCATTTTGAAGTAAACTGGAGAATCTCCCACGATGTCATTATATCATCTCAGAACTACCGCACCTTTATTCAGTTTCTATACAACACCCAAAGCTTCTTCTTGCAACGCTACACTGACACAGCCCGCCCGGCACGCTTCCCATAAAAGTTTCGTCCTGTTAGACTTGCTCCGTGTCGCTTACACCACGTTTTCAAACCGAGAAACAAAAGACGTTTGATTCATTCCTCGAATTTGCTAACGGCGGAGAAGGCCCAAAATGGCCACAGGAAATTTATCTGGAGTTAAGCAATACCTGCAACTTAAAGTGCGCAATGTGTGCAGAATTCTCAGCATTAAATCCTTATCGATATTTGAGAATGGATTCCTCGAAGCGGGGTTTTATGAAAGTAAGCGAAGTGCAACCTTCGTTGGAGCGCTTACTGCCTCACGTTTTGTGGGTTCATGCTTATGGGATTGGAGAGCCAACGATCCATCCACACTTTTGTTCATTCCTGGATTTCCTTTCGCAATTTGAAGTCTTGATTGATTTTTATACGAACGGGATGGGGCTGACCGAAAAACTGTGTGAATTTCTGGTTTCTCGTCGGATTTTTAGGGTTACTATCAGTTTTTCTGGAAGCAACCAATCCGACTATGAGAACGTATACCGCGGAGGCAGCTTCGAGCGCGTGCTGAAGGGGATGGCACTGTTGACAAAAACCAAGCAACGCCATGGTTCACCTTATCCCGCACTGCTCGTTAATTCTATCGGCTTTCAACACCATATTGATTCGCTCGTACCGTTTGTTGAAATGATGGCAAGCCATGGAGCTGAACACATCGCGCTCACTCGCTTAAAGGGCTATGTCACGATCCCACAGCTTCACAGCCACATTGCAATCCTTCGTCCATGGAAGGAAGGTGAGATTCTTCAAAAAGCTAAAAGCCGCGCAGATGAACTTGGAGTTTATTTGGATACCTCAGTTTTCGAACGCACAGCAGTTGCAAGCAATGATGAAGTGGATTCAGCCAGGCAAGGATGCATCTATGGGGGCCCCCATTCAACGGACAAGGTTCCCATTGAGCGGTTCCAGGAATTGGAAACTTACATTAAGCCCGTTAGATCGAAGGTTCCAGCTTTTGTTGTCACAAAAGGCGTAAAAATATTTCGCCAGTTGCGATCGTTTGACGGGATACGAAACCTGCTTAGGAAAGTTCCCTCCCATGTTCAGAGGCATTTTAAATTAAGTTCGATTTTGGCAAATGGCGCTCAGGGTAAATCAATTAGCGAAGAGCGTGTGGTGGATCCTCCCTGTCTGGAGCCTTTTTTAACGATGTACTTTTACAAAAATCTTGATGCAAGACCTTGCTGTTTTTCCCAGCGACAAGAGTCCTTTGGGAATCTTTCTCGTTGTTCGGGCGAACGTATCTGGAACGGACCAAGGTTTAAAGCAACACGAGAGAACATTATCAGGGGCAAGTATCCTTCAATCTGCTTTCCCTGTTTAGATACGAATAGCCATCCTTTCCGCCACGGGGTTCAGGAAAAATATTCCACTTATTCCCAATGGTTTGAGCGGGGTTTTGGTACACCTTTTTATCCTGAAGCTGGCGACCAAATCACCAATATTCCAGACAACAGAACCATCCTTCAACGTCGAGGCGGTACCCTTGAGCAATTTATGCCCAACGACCTCAGGGAGTTAAATCTGTAACTTCGCCGGATTGACTTGCTGCGGCAAACGTGGCAAAGAGAATCGTAAATAGCATCGTAAATCGAGCTGAGGGAGGAGTGACCATGCGGCTGTTATTAGCGTTTATCTTATTGTTACCGATTGGCAGTCAGGCGGCAAAAATAACAAAAGTTTCACCCGTCACGATCAATGAGGGCAATATCACCGACCATGAAATGGTTACGGTCGAAGTTCTGGTTGACCGACTGGAACCAGCCTTCCGTCTTGCGCTCCGGGCCTTTGCTTTGTCTGAGGACAATGCCAAGTATTCACCGATTCAGACGGGGCTTCCGAACTCTGATTCGAAACCTTTCAAGGAGACAATTGACGTAGCTTCCAATGAAGGCGGTAACCTGCCTTTCTTGTTCATTCAAAAAAAGTTCAAAGTTTCCTTTTCGCCGCTTCTTCTCCCCAATGGCAACAACATACGGATAGGCTATGTTGCAACCGCTTATTCCCTCGATGAGAAAGAGCGGTTCTCCGAGCTGGCTTCTCCGATTCGTACCGTTGAAGTGGACGGGCCAAGAAAACGAGTGGTGTCCATTCCCAAGATGGATGAAGACAGACAGCAAAATGTTGAGGCAAGAATTATTTTAGATAGTGGGGAGTTACGAACGGAGGGGCGGGTGACTACTTACCCGCTCAGGGTGGAGGATGGCAGCATCAATGTAGAGCAGTGGAACAAGAAGGTTGCTGAAAGGCAAAAGGAGGAACCGCAAGCCCTTGCCGCAGCACGCACAGACGTGGCTCGGGCGATGGCGCCGAAGAAGGAGCGTGTTTATTTTGCTACCAATCGAAAGGTGGTGGTGATTAGAGGCCAGAAAGATAAATACAATTTTCTATCTGAAGTCAGGGGTTTTGGAAAAGATGGCGTTTATTGGGGCTCCTGTACTGTGGATCTTCCGAGCCGCGAGGAGGAACAATCCTGGTGGTCGAGTGAAAAGGCAAAACTCATCAATGCCTATTTTTATTCCGAGCGCAACTTCCTGAACGCGATTTCAAATTCAAGCAGCAAGGATGTTTTTCTTTTTGTTCACGGCTATGCAAATTCGTTTGAATCCGTTGTTCTTCAAACCGCAAGGATGAAGCGTGATTTGGATTTTAAAGGCAATGTTATGGCATATAGCTGGCCTTCCGCCGGAAGCACCAAGAGTTATGCTGCCGACCAAAACATTGCAGATGGAGCGCCAACTCTGGCTGCATTCGATTACGTTCTTGAACAAGTCGTGATGCAGGCCCGGTCCCAGGGAGGAAGGGTTTACCTGCTTTCCCACAGCATGGGAAACCGACTTATGGTGCATGGTCTTCGTCAGCTTTATCGAAACCACAGGGAACTGTCAGCGGAGAAAGAGGAGAATCGCACCATAGCCCTTCTTGCCTTTGCCGCTCCCGATGTCGACCTGAACACGTTTTCCAGCATAATACCCTCGGCAGTAGAAATGTCCCAAATTTCCACTTTCTACTATTCGACAAAAGATCGCGCTCTGGCTCTTTCTGAAATAATCCACGACTTGAACCGGGCAGGATTATTCCCTCTCTTCCACGACAAGCTCACTACCGTTAATACCGATAAGATTAAAACTTGGTTTTCTCTCGGACACAGTTACTACACCACATCGGATCGCGTGTTGCTCGACCTGTTTCTCCAGATACGTTATCACCGCCCTGCCCCCATGCGGCTTCCCCCTCTAATCGCTGACCCGGCGGGCGAGGCAAGATTTTTGTTTAAGCATTGGTTTGTGATGTAGTTAGTAAGGAGCATGACAAGTATGAGTATGAGAGCGCTATGGTTTGTAGCAATTTTGTTCGCGTTGGCAACGCCGTTGCCAGCGCAAGGAATGGTTCGGCTTTATAGCGTTGTGGATAGATTCGATGCGACGGTTGGAAGCGGCTGTGAGAAGAGCTGGGATGATTTTCAGCATTATCTAAACAATATTTCGGAAGGCCATCGCCCACACAATTTTGATATTTTCCAATGGAAGAGCCAGGGAAACGTGGTCGTTCCAAATCCAGATAAAATTTTGAATCACTTCAGGTCCGCTCAGTTTAATCCAACAGATATCCTATGGTTCTATTATTGCGGTCACGGAGAAACCGCCCCCGGTAAGGGCCATATTCTGAAGATGTCGACCGGGGATCTGGCTCGTGCTGATTTAAGAATAGCCATGGAGGGAAGGGGCACTCAGGGAGTCATCATTACAACGGACGCATGCAGTACTGCGGGAAGCTACATTGATGAAAGTCCCGTGGGTTCAGGGGCACCCACCACAACCTCGATTGACCACTGGAAAGTTTTTTCGTCGCTACTGTGGGGGACCGTTGGTACTGTCGATATCACAGCGGCTAGCGGATTGGGCAGAGCGTTTGTAGATCCAAGCCGAAAGTCCGGGGGAGCAAATTTTACTGATGCGCTTCGCTCGGCCTTCAGCTGGAATTTTAATACCCTTGATCTTGACCAAGACGGAAGGTTGACTTGGTCGGAAATGTTTATCGTTATACGGGAACAAACCAGGCTTAATTTTCAGAGCATGTCTCAGAAGTTCGCCCAGATAGCAGGATCGGAACTGCGCCCTGGGGATGACAAAGACCAAATTCCCTTCGCTTTCTCGCTTGGGAGAGACCCAGTCAAATTTCAGCTATACCAACGGTTTGATATGACTGGAAACGAACGGGGCGTTCGCTTTTTCATCAAGTCACGATTTGAACCAGCGCTCAGGGGACGAACCGTTACTTTCGCATTGACGTTTTGGGATTCGAGGGGCGTTCAGATTCCACCTCAGCCCGGCGTGCCTTTTACTCCTTATCTCTCCAAAATCTTAGACGGTGACCTTTTAGCGGGGAATGACAACAATCCTTTGCAAATCTTTATGAGTGATCAAGCCATGCCGACAGATGGTCGATTGGGACCCATCCGGGTGCTACTAACCATTTGGGACAGGACGGATAACTCCAAGATATACGAGAGGGCTTTTCCAATGATAACGTTTGGGTTTGGTCCACGTCCCCCGGCAACGCCATTAAATTAGTTTTTGTCGGGTTTCACCCAACAAAAACTATCCTGAGGGCGAGGCCCGAAGGATCTCGTGGAATCTAGCAAGGACGCTCCTCAGAGTTGGGTCTCACTCTTCAATCCGTGTACTCGAGTGAAATTAGTGGCAAGGGCGCCAATTCTTTGTAAGTATCCCAGCAAATCCAGGTGGACCGACGTGGTATGCAGGGATTCTTTTATCCCCCTGTGCAATCGGTAGACGTGCTGTTCGGACAAATCAATCATCATGTCATCAATCTCTTGGTAAAGGAGTAACAGCTTTGCCGCCAGTGCCCTGTCACCGGTATTGAAGTAGTTCGTCGAAATTTTGAGCACTTGAACCACTTTCTCGTGAAAAGCCGTTATTTCCCCCCAGCCCTCCTTGGAAAAAACGTAGCCTTTCTTTATATTCTTCTTAATGAGCGCAAGAATGTTTTTATCGATAATGTCACCGATATTTTCCAAGTCATTTGTGCGCAAAAGCAACTCAAATTCTTTTTGTACCTGTTCGGGGGTCATTTCTTTTTGCGATAGCTTTGTTAAATAAAGCTTTATGCCTTTATTCAGATAATCGACCACCTGGTCCATCTCCATCAGCTCTTCAATCAGTGCACTGTTTTGTGTTTCGAATGGACGGATGCATTTAGCCACCATTTGCTCAACAACATCTGAAAGCCGCAAAATTTCCCTCTGGGCTTGGGCTAATGCAAATTCCGGAGTACTCAGTGATCGGGGATCGAGGTATTGAAAACTGAACGGCCCTCCTTTTTCTTCATCAGGAATAAAGTAACGCACAACCCTCACACCTAAACTGATGAAAGGAAAAAAGATAACAGCAAGCAATAGATTAAAAAGGGTATGCGCGTGCGCAATTTGTCTACTGACATCGCTAGCCAGGTACGCAACGGCTTGTCCTAAATGGTTCATCAGCGGATAGCAAAGGGCTACACCAACGGTCTTGCTTACCAGATTTCCCAGTGCTGCTTGCTTTCCAGGAACCCCACCTCGAAGACTTGCCAAGAAAGCCGTCGCTGTGGTTCCTAAATTGGCGCCTAAGATCCACGGAAGAGCTTCGTAGACATTAGCCTGACGGACCGACATTAACGACATCACAAAAGCAATCGTCGCCGCACTGCTGTGAATCATTGCTGTAAAGACCGCAGAAATGAGTAAAGAAACTATCGGCCTGTCCCGAAAATAGCTTAACGTGTATTGGAAAAATTCATCCTGCTCCAGCGAGGCCCCGGCATCCATGAGAAGCTTCATCGAAAAGAACATGAGGCCCAGCAAGAAAAGTCCTTGCCCCACATGGCGAAACTCGTCGGTTCTTGCAACCGCCCCAATCGCCACACCGAGAGCAATCATAATAAGCCCAAATTCCGTAAGCCTAAAAGCGACCAGCTGAACAATGAAAGTGGTACCTACCGAAGCTCCGAGTGTAACGGATAAAATCTGTGAAAGAGAAAGCAGTTTCGCATTGGCAAGCCCAACCAGCATCACCGTGACTGCACCACTGCTACTGAGCACGACCGAAAGAATGAGCCCCAGGAAAACGCCAGCCAAACGATTGGACGCAAAGGCGTTGAGCCACACCCTGAAGCGCGAGCCCGCCAGGTATTCGACGCTTTTTGAAAGCGCCTCCATAGAATACACAAGCAGAGCAGAGCCTCCTAAAAGCAAACTAAGGTTTTGATTCACTGGCTGTCTTCTCCCAACACGGCATCCACAAAGCGGGTTGGCTCAAAAACCAGAAGATCTTCCAACGATTCGCCCACACCCACGTACAATATAGGCA
>JACQOU010000206.1 GCA_016207775.1 Deltaproteobacteria bacterium | reverse complement strand
TAAAATGGAAACAACAGAAATAATAACGGCTATACGGTACATCATTGGTGACCCCCGAGAATAATAGTTTTCTTGTTAAATAGATGCTTCAATTTCTTTGCCAAGAATTTTGGTGCGGGAAATGCTGTATTCTTTTTGGTCACGCCTGAGAAAAAACTGATCAATTGGAGGACGGTCCTGCCGGAAATGGCTTGTTTTACAGGTAGTTAGCTTTGGCGGCTTATCTCTGAGGCCGTGTGGGCTAACAGACAACACATTAAGTCCGCGTAATTTCGTAAGAAAGAGGGTGCAGATTGTCGACTAGTTACAGGAGTGTCGACTGTTAAACTTCTAGTGGATCCTTGTTTTCTAAGACACCTTACGCATGGCTTGTGCGGCAGCCTTTTCACTAAACGCTTGAGAAACGTGTATTCTTTTTGTGGCGCATTCCTTGCAGCTTAAATCGGTAGGATTGCAACTTGGAGTGCCCTTTGGGCAGCAGAGGAGAGTTCTATATGATTACTCTCAAGAGATACCTGGTGATGTTAACACCTCTTTTTTTCCTCTACTTTGTCGCTTGCAGCGGCGGCGGTGGGGGTAACATAGCAAAGCAATTGTCGGCACAGCAGAAGGCGGCTTTGGATAAAGCCTTTACCGTGATGCAATCGGCAGTGGCGGATATCCAAAATCTGAAAAATCAAAACTACCAGCTCATGATGCAAAATCGGGCCCTTGCTTATCGTGATCAACTAAAGAGCGCTTGGATGGAATATATTTCTCGGGCGGAGAGCATTCAAAATCCTAATGCAACAGAATGGGGCGTAGCCTATTTAGCACAGAGGATTAACCAGTCCATGCTCCCTTTCATTCAGAGTTCTTTTACGTCCGAGGAGCAATCTGCATTGGCGCAGACTGGAATGGGTTTTTTCCAGAACTATCTTTCACCTGCTTTGCCACAGGTCGCGGGTGTGGCCGGGCAGTACATTCAGCTTCCCACGTTCGCAAATCAATCGCTCCCAGGATTTAATAACGGCGGTCTTCCCTTTGGCTACGCTTCTTCTGCACCTGGCTCCTATCCATCTCCCTACGGCACGGAAGTTCCCGGACTTCCCGGCGTGATTAGGCTCGAGTGATTCATTCATACCAGCACACAACCGGTAGAGGATGTGTAAACTGATCCAAGATTGCACGAGTGACTCAACAACACGAGAAGTACGAATGAACTCATTACAGATCTTACTGTAAACTTCCATTTTTTTGTAAGTTCTGATATTGTCCTACCATGCAGCGGGAGTACGTCTTCCAAGTTGTTATCAACGGCCGAAAGTTTCGCAGAGTTATTATCGACTCTCACTATGAGACGCGGCATTCCGAGAGCATGACGGATAAAATTATTTTAGACCTAGTGAGGGTTCTCCAAGAGGCTAGGCATGTGCCAAACACATTAACGAGCAGAGGGTTTGAGATTTATGTCACTGAACCAGTTTTTCGGGCGGGAAAACCTTATCGATTGGTCTGGACGATGCACCCCAATGAAAACTACGTTGGGGTAATCAATGCATTCCGGAGGAAACATGGCAAAATTCCCAAGTGAAGCAGAATTAAAGGAAATTAGAAGCAAGACAAACCTCGTACGGGGTACAGCGATGCTTGCGCCAAACGCTACGCCTTTGGAAAAGGCCAAGTTTGAACTCTGCAAGCAACTAATCATCTATATGCAGGACCATGGTCTTAGCCAGCGTCAGCTTGCAGAAGAGCTTGGAGTAGTGGAGTCACGCATTAGCGAGGTGGTCCATTATCGCATTCGGAAACTGACATTAGATCGGTTGGTGAAGTATCATCAAACATTAGATCCCGACTTTGCGCTAAAGGTCGCCTAGTCTAGATATTGGCTCTTAGAGTGATTCATTCGCACCAGCACATAACCGGTAGAGGATGTATAAACTGACCCAAGATTGCACGAATGACTCAACTTTTGATCTTGGTCACCGTTTTTTGTTATGTTAGAGTAAACCACATCTGAGTTAACACTCATGCAAAATTTGGCAAATTACACCTGGATGAGTTTATTAATGTTGCCGCTCCTCTTTTCGTGCAACATCTATTCTCCGCTGCAGGGCGAAGGATCGGCTGAAGACCTGATTGAAGAAGGAATGAAGTGTCTTCATAAAAGGGATTATGATTGTGCTATAGAGAAGTACAACAAGCTTCCAGACGGTGAAGAGAAAAACAAGCTGCTTTGCCTCACGAATGTAACGAAGGCCGGAGCCAGCATATCGACTCTTGCAACTGTAGCGAAAAATAAAAACCAGGCAGCCACTCCCCAAAGGATGCTTGGTGAATATGCGAAAAGTCTTTTGCCTTGGAGCGAAGCCCGCCAGGCTGGAGCGGATGGCGCAAAGACCGGCTGCCTCAATGCGGCGTCGGGAGATTTTGGAATCTTACTAAAGACCCTTGCCTATATTACGCATTGTGCGACGTTAATGGCTAAAACTGATGCGGTGGGCGGCAATAACAATGGCAGACTTACTAAAAGCGATATCGACACAATGGGTGATGAAGATGTGAGGACTTGCGGTGGGGATATAGCTAGCGTGAGTTCCAGTGAAGTGTCGAGTGCCGGTATGACAGATATCAGTGCAGCCATCAGCGGGATTCCAGCCGAAATACTCAGTGAGGCCACGGCACAAATTAAAAGCGGACTCAAGGATACCTTGCTCGAATGAAAATAATCTTCGCCATTCTACTTTTCTGCTGCACTCAGAGTTTCGCGCTAAAGGAATATTATTCGATTACCAAAAGTGTGCGTTCTTTAGGCATGGGGGGCGCTAACTATGCGCGCTCGGATGATGAGTATGCGCTTTTTTATAATCCTGCAGGCTTGAGTTTTTACGACCGCGACTGGCAGCTCATGCTCAATATCAATTCATCTCTTTCCTCCAACGCCACCTCGGTCTACAACACTCTTTCCAACTCCCAAGCATTTTCAGGAAGCACCAATCTTTCGGATATCGTCGATAAAATATCTGAGTTTCAGGGACAGCCCATTTACGGAGGGGTCGGGCTTCTGCCCTTTTACGTGCGTCGAAGATTTGGTGTGGGACTGTTGCTGGCAGATACCAAAGCCAATATAGCCCTCCTGGGTGCGGGACTCAATTCCTCGCTGGATATGACGGCAATCCTCGATAACGGGATTGTCATGGCTTATGGCAGACCGATCTATAAGGATGTGTTGCACATTGGGCTTGCTACAAAAATTCTTTTGCGTGCAGGTGGAAAAAAGACTTTTTCTGTTCTCGATATCGCAAAGACGACCAATTTTACTGTAAATCCCACCGATCTCGGCGGAGCAGGGATTGGTTTTGATCTCGATCTTGGCGCCATGTGGGACCTGCCTAACCCTCCACTCGGTTTAACGAGCCGTTTCGGTTTGGTTTTGAGCAACCTGCTGGCAAGCAAGTTTACCATCAATCGGATAGGGGGAGCCCCACCGGGTCTTGTCCGCACGTTGAGTTTGGGGAACTATACCGTTTTTCCTGGTGTGCTATTCATTGATAACTTCCATGTTGCGATTGATTTTGCGGAATTCTCATTAGGTGGAGAAACCGATCCAGATTACGGTGCGCGAACCGGCAGCTTTTTTAAGCACGTAAATGTGGGTGTTGAAATGCCTATTCATAGGTGGTTAAGCCTGCGCACTGGGTTTCGACAGGGTTTGCTAACGGCAGGGATCGGGATGCACTGGAAATATGCAAGGCTCGATTTTACAACGTATGCTGAGGAGCTGGCTTCGGGGGTCGATCGGCTCAATAGCCGCAGGTTTGCTTTAACGTTGGCTTTTGGTGGTGGGGAGTTTGCTCCTGCTCCGATTACGGGAAGGGCTGCTCCGGTTCAAGAGGCGCTCCCAGTGCCTCCCCAGACTGCTCCAAAGGAGCAACCCGTTCCGATTCAAAAACCGGTTCACCCTGAAGGTCCTGCGACGGAAGCCCCTAAGAAGACAAACTGATATTCATGAAATCTTGTTTTTTAGCGTTAGCCACAATGTTTGTTATGCAAATGGCCATGGCCTCTTCTTTTGAAAAAGTTTCAGAAAAAATAATTTTTAACGGCGAGAAGATATTTGAATACCGTCTCAGTAACGGCCTTCGGATCTTGGTGCTTCCCCGTCATCAAGCCAAAGTTCTCAGCTACGGTATTTGGTTTAAAGTCGGCTCTGTCGATGAAAAATTGGATCCTAAACTCAAGAAAACAGGCTTGGCTCATTTGTTCGAGCACATGATGTTCCGGGGAACCACCAAATATCCCGATCCGATGTTTACCGAACTGACGTCGAGAATGGGTGCAGAGGGCCAGAACGCTACTACTTATTATTACCGAACGAATTACTTTGAAAGCATCCCATCGGTTGAACTTGAGAAGTTGATGGAGCTTGAATCCGATCGCATGCGCAATCTCAAGATCATTAAGGAGGGGTTTGAAAAGGAAAAGGGCGCTGTCGTGGGCGAATTGAGGAGGCACCTTGATAATCCAGGTAGCGTTGCGCACGACGAACTCATGGCGCTTGCTTTTGAAAAGGCGCCTTTTCACTGGAACGTCATCGGGTCAGAAGACGAAATACGGGGATTCACTCTGGACGAGGCAAACTATTTTTATCGCACTTTTTACGCCCCGAACAATGCCACAATCATTGCGGTAGGCGATATCGAACCTGAAAAATTAGTTAAACTTACCGTGAAATATTACGGCAGCATGCCCGCTCAGGAGCTCCCCACCATCGCTATGCCGGTTGAGCCCGAACAGGAAAAAGAGAGACGGAAAGAGGTGCGTCATCCTCAGGCAACCTCCGAGCTGTTAATGATGGCTTATCGCATTCCGCCGATTACCTCAGATGAAGTTGTGCCGTTGTCGCTACTATCCACGCACCTGAGTACGGGTATGGAAGCACGACTGCGAAAGCTGTTGGTGGATACCGGAATTGCAGTGAGTGCTTCTGGGGGACCTTCCTCACAGCCGGATGTCTATCTTTTTTCTGTGAGGTTGACTGAGAACCGCCACGCGGATCAAGCGCTCAGAGTGATTGATAAAGAGCTGGGCTCATTGCAAAAAGCTCCCATTTCCAAGGAAGCGTTTGAACGGGCGCTCAATCAGGAGCTTCTCTCTCTTTATTCCGATATTTCCGAAAATGCTTCGCTCGGCAGCTTCTTGGGTGAAAATCTGATGCTCAGTGGAAATTATCTTCGAGGGTTTGAAATCATAGAAAGTTATCGAAAGACCACTTCATTGGACATTCAAAAAGCGGCCGCAAAGTATTTGCGACCCGAAAACCGAAGTATTGTAGTCGTCAAACCCCAAGGTAAAACAAAACGGGCCAGCCAGCCTCCGAAGGGGGATAAGGCGCCATGATCCTGAAGATAGGTGTGGCATTGCTATTCATACTGGCACAACTGGCACAGAAAACGGCTTTTTCCGCAGCCGAACCACCGATGTTGTTTGAAGAAGATCCTTCGCTATTGACCACTTCTATCCAGGTGATTGTGAGGCGGGGTTCGGCCATGGACCCTGAGGATAAAGCCGGGCTGAGTAACTTTCTCTCACGACTCATGCTTCGCGGCACAAAGAACCGCTCGCGTGAAGCTTTTCAAAGTACGCTTGAAAGGTTAGGCGGAGCGCTGTGGGTTTCCACCAACCATGATACTGTTGTTTTTTCCGGAAAAGTTATCCGCGAAAATACGGCTGCTTTTCTGAAACTCGTTTCCGAATGTTTGGTTGAGCCTGCGTTGAATAAGCAGGAATTTGAACTGCTCAAAAGAGAAATTACTTCTGAAATTAGTTATTCAAAAAACAGAAATGCGCAGCTTGTGGGGTGGGCGTTCCGACGTTCTTTTTTTGAAAGCAGCCCGCTTGAGCGACCGGTTAACGGCACCTTGTCCACAGTAAAGAAAATAAAGCATAAAGACATTCAGCCGTCCTATCGCAGTCATTTCCATAAAAATAATCTGGTTTTCGCGGTGGCTTCTCCTTTTAAAGACACGGATATTAGAAAGCAAATTTTGGAGATGTGGAATGCTTTCCCGGATGGCAGGCATGTGGCTCCAACCGTTGTCCACCCGAAACTGTCTGATCGTCCTTTGCTCATCGTCGTTCACAAACCTGCCACTTCGACAGGTTCCATTGTGATGGGGCAGCCGGGCATCGTTGCGAATGATCCCAACCGATATGCATTGATGCTCGCCAATTTTGCATTCGGCAGCGAAGCGTTTTCATCGCGACTTTTCAAAGTGATACGCTCAGATTTGGGGTGGACCTACGCCATTCATTCCACTTACCATTCGTTGGGATCGTTATCCCATCAACCCAGTCCTTTTGTTATTGCATCCACGCCCTCAGTGGAATTTACGGTGAAGACCCTTTTTAAAACATGGGCTATGTGGAAAGACTTTATAGAAAACGGGTCCAAACAGGCTGAGATTGGTCTCGGCAAAGAGAGCTTGATTCATTCTTATCCTTTTGAATTCGATTCAGCCGAAAAACGGTTGTCCTATAAAATTCGTCATCTTCTATACGAGGTACCGATCCTCAGTCCCGACGAGTATGCAAAAACGTTGGAGTCCATTACGGTAGACCAAATCAAAAAGGCAGTTCAAAAACAGCATCATCCTAACCGCTGGGTGATGGCAGTACTTGCAGATAAAACGGTCATCGAGAAGCAACTGGACCAAGAACAGAAAGATCTTCCCGACGATAAGCGGCTTAAGATCCACAAAGTGTTGAGCCCCGAAGAAGTGATTCAGTGAATCTATAGATTAAGCAATTGCGGTTTGAGTTTAGGATTGCAGGTCGCAAAGCTCGAGCTGAAAACATCTTGCTTGCCATCCAAGTTGAAGTATTCTCCGCCCGCTTCCCTGATCAGGCAGGCGATAGGAACGACATCCCAAAGACTGACAATGGGGTCGATCATGGCGTCCAGGCAGCCGCGAATGACAAGGGCATGGGCAAAACAATCGGTGTAGCCTCGAACAATCTTGCACTTTTGATAGAGCGCTTGCCAGTAAGTTAGTTTTTCTGCTTTTTTCCAGCAGTCATAATCTCCACATGAGATAAAAGCAGAATCAAGCGTTGAAGTCGTCGAAACCCGGATGGGCATACTATTACAAAAAGCTCCCAAACCTTTTGCTGCACTATAAGTTTCTGAGAGCGCCGGAAGAACCATCACACCCAAAACGGGTTCCTGTTTGTACAAAAGACCGAGAAGGGTTCCGAACAGAGGAATACCTCGCGTAAAGCTGAGAGTTCCGTCAATAGGGTCAACAGTCCAAACATAATCGGACGAACGATTTGTTTTTCCAAACTCTTCTCCGACGATATTATGACTGGGAAACAAACGTTCAAGCTCTTTACGAATCATTTCCTCAGTTTTTTTGTCGGCTATTGTGACGGGAGAATAGTCGCCCTTTAGTTCTATTAATAACGGCTGTCGAAAGTAGGATAATGTAATTTCCGATGCGCGCTCCGCTATTTGTGTGGCATGAACGAGAAGCTGCTTGAATTCGGACACGTGACTATTTTAGCGCCTTATCCTGCTTTTGCAATTGGGGTCTGAAGTAACACTGCCCATACGTCTTGTGAAAAGAAGTCCACTGGGTCTGGTTACCTTCACCCCTGATCAGGGTCTGAATCCCATCTATCTTTGAATCCATGTCGTCGAGGTGGTGAAGCACCTGTGCTTCCAAGGTTTGTGGCCGCACAGGAGATCCAAATTCCAACTGGCCATGATGACTGAGGACCATGTGCTTTAGCTGCAACTCCAATTGCTTTGGAAAGTCTGCCATGACCCGTATTTTCTGATCAATAGTCGTGACACCGATGCTGATATGTCCCAGAAGCTTACCTTCATCGGTGTAGTCGAAGTTCTGAAGGCTGGAAATTTCCGCCGTTTTTCCAATATCGTGAAACGCAGCCCCAAAAAGCAGGAGGTCTCTATCTAACTCAGGGTAAATTTTGCTGATCGCATCGACTACCTTCACCAACTGCAGGGAGTGTTGGAGAAGCCCTCCGATGTACGCATGATGCACCGACTTTGCGGCAGGGCACAACTTATAGCGTTCTGATAGTGCCTTGTCCTGCAGCAACTGAAGGCTCAAGTCCCTAATCCAAGGATTCTTAATTCCATTCAAAAAGCCACACAATTCATCAAACATTAGGTCAGGGTCTTGGAGTGAGGCAGGCAGATAATTTCGCAGATCGGCTTGGGGCGAAGGGACGAGATGGCTTACGACAAGCTGAAGCTTGTTTTGATACGAATTCACCCGGCCCCTCAACGCGATAATGTCCCCTTGTTGAAACGTTGATGTGAGCGTTTGGGCGTTTTCCCAAACTCGAGCATCTATCTCACCCGTTCGATCCATCAGTAGCAGAGCGAGGTAAGGCTTCCCGCTCTTAGCCATGAATGTTTCCTTCGATTTAACAAGGAAGGTGGATTGCACCTCATCTTGTGCTTTTAAGTCCTTGATAAATATAAGCTTTTGTTGAGGAGGCGCGCTAACTTCTGAGGTTTCCGGTTTTTCCCCGTCCCAATTAAATTCCATTGAAGAAAGCACTAGCGTTACACCACCCTTCTGTCAAAAAAATCTTAACCAAACTGGCAGGTACCTGTTGCACGAGTGTGAAAACAACTATTAAAATAAGCCACAATTTTCACACAGAAACGGAGCACGCCATGAAAAAAGTTCGAGTTGGGATAAATGGTTTCGGAAGAATAGGTCGAGTGACTACCCGGTTGTTGTGGGGGCTACCAGAATTTGAATTGGTTGCGATTAACGACCTGATTCCGACCGACCAGAATGTTCATCTGCTGAAGTATGATTCGGTTCACGGTCCATGGAACCACAAGGTTACCTCATCTAAAGAGAGCATGGAGATTGATGGGACCCCCGTAAAGATATTCAGTCGGCGCGATCCCGCAGAAATTCCGTGGCGTGATCTTGGAGTCGATCTGGTGTTTGAAAGTACCGGCATCTTTACTAACCATGAGGGTGCGTCCAAGCACCTCAAGGCGGGGGCCAAGAAAGTTATCGTTTCCGCCCCAGTTTCAGACCCGCTGATAAGAACGTTTGTAATGGGCATCAATAACGAAACGTATCGCGCCGATCAGGATCACATTGTGTCGAACGCTTCTTGTACGACTAATTGTTTGGCTCCCGTTGCAAAAGTCTTGAATGATCACTTCAAGATTGTCCGCGGTTTGATGACGACCATTCATTCCTACACCAACGATCAAAGGGTCTTGGATCTCGGTCATAAAGATTTCAGAAGGATGAGGGCCGCTGCAGTCAACCAGATCCCCACCTCGACCGGGGCTGCGAAAGCCGTAGGGCTGGTCATTCCTGAATTAAAAGGAAAATTGACCGGACTTGCCGTACGCGTTCCGACCGCTAACGTTTCGCTCGTCGATTTTGTCGCCGATGTGGGCAAGGCGGTGACGGTGGAAGAGGTGAACAAGGCCTTTACTCAAGCTGCGACGGAAGGGCCGTTAAAAGGGATTTTGCAAGCGGTCAGTGAACCGTTGGTATCTTCTGATTTTAATGGTTCACATTATTCTTCAAGTGTTGATCTGCTGAGTACTATGG
>JACQOU010000187.1 GCA_016207775.1 Deltaproteobacteria bacterium | reverse complement strand
TTTTTTTTGCTTTAATACTTATTTATTTATTATCAAAATGGCTTGGGCTGGAATCGATGATCTTCTCATGACTTCTCTTAGCGTTTATCCGGGCTCTGAAATATTCGAACGGCTGTCGAAACAGAACAAAATTAACTTTGAAGACGAATATTTTCTCTCCCTTTCAAGCCAGGGAAGCCTCAATGTTTCACCCACGTTCTCAAACCATTATTCACGGACTGAGTTGCATCTATTTAAAATGGGTGGCTTCATGCTGTTCTACAGTCTTTCTTTGATGATTAGACCTTGGCGATTGGTTTTGCTGATTCGTGAACTGTGCTCCGGGCAGGGGACGACCCGGCTCTCCATGGCTTTGATCAATCTTCGTCGAAGAATGCTGAAACTACCCCACGCGCGCCCATTGCCTTCTTTGGAATTCAAACCGGAGCACCACAAAAAGGAAATGACGAAGTGAAAACAAACAGAGCAATGACCAACGACCCAACCATCATGCCCCAACCATCCATTGTGGACAAACTTGCTCATCACTCTGCCGGTCTGTTTTTCTTAAGAAACAATGCGTTTCACAAATGGTTAAGAAAGACATACAGCCGATTATTGACTGTTTGTTTCCCCGGAGGACGCCTCTGGACAATTAACAACCTGGACAGTTTCCTATTTGATTCATCGCTGAGAATGATCTCCCACCGCCATGAGCCGGACATATGGCTAAGATTGATGAATGCGATAAAACCTGGGGATCGAATCGCAGATGTAGGAGCCTGCGTGGGCGTGTACTCACTAAGTTTCGCAAAACGAGTCGGCAACAGTGGACAAGTCGTTGCATTTGAACCTGACCCTGAAAATTTCCGCCTTCTGCTCAGACATATAAAGCTCAACGACTTTGAACAGAGGGTGCTCACGGTGTCCAAAGCGTTATCTTCACAAGCCAACGAATGTCTCCTGTTTAGCGCTTGCCAGGGGCCTAATTCCAGAGTGACACAAGACACGCAATCGAGCATATCGGTGCAGTCAACGACACTGGATAGTTGGTTTGGTACCGACGGAATCGACATCCTAAAAATAGATGTCGAAGGCTTCGAGCAAGAAGTCCTCACGGGAGCATACAACGTTCTTCGCCATAAGAATAAGCCGCGGCTTATCTATATTGAACTCCATCCCTTCCTTTGGCCCAAAGAAGGCATCCCAAACAAGTGTGTGAAGCTCTATGTCTGTCTCACAGAACCTGGATACCATTTGTTTGCCCCCTGTGGAGCGGTTGTGAAGGAACCCTCTGAGCTCGCAAAACTAGCCGGTGTCTTTGCAATCCCCGCGGAGAATTCATGAGACAGCGAAAACGTTTTGGAATCGAACGCCTCGTTTCTGGAGCGAAACCACTCTTTCTAGTCAGCGCATGGATCTTCATGCCAGCGGCTGGCTTTATATACATTATTCTCCCCATGCGAATTATTCGACGCATGTTAGGGATTGGAGATGTCTCTTTCGACGGTTTGATACCATCCGCCTTGTTTGCCTGTTCCATCATGGGCATCGTCAGCATCTTGCTGTACCGATACTGCTGTCTTTCGACTGCTTCGCCCACTGTTGCGGACAGGCCGCCTGCAAAACAAAAAAAGTGGTCCGGTGCCATGCGTTTTGCGCAAGGGGTATTTTGTGTATGGCTGTTAAGCTACTCCCTATGGGGTATTTTCAACACACCCTTGAGTCAGGATGAAGGGGGTTGTTATCTCGCCTTGAGAGCGGGTGATTACAGTAGCACACTAAGCCCGCTGAAAACCGAGAGTCACACTATTGCAACTCTGGTTACTTTGGGAACAAGCCATTTATTGGGTTCGAACAAGTTTGGAATACGAATCGGTGCCACGTTGTTCACGGCACTGGTTCTGTTAGTGATAATTGCTATGGGTCAAAAACATTTTTCGCCTTTTTCAATTGTCTTGTTGCTGTCTGCACTTTGTCTGAATGAATGGTTTTTATGGTACAGCCATAGCATGCGCGGGTACATGTCAGCAGTCTGCATTTCCCTGTTAGCGTTATATAGCATCTTGGAAGCCATTCATCCCAACCCAAACGTGAAGAACGTACTTTGGCTCTTTCATATTTCAATCGGAACCGCTTTGTTGACTCATACATTTGCCGGATTTTTCTGTGCGCTTCTTTTTCTCAGCGTTTTGGTCTGGTACTTGTTGAATTGGAAAACACTGGACATAAAACGGCGCAGCCTGAGTCAGCACCTCATTGCGGGTGGAGTAACCTGGCTGGCACTTTACGGTGTGATAATGCTTTTCAGACTCGGTCACCTCAAAGCAACGGGTTACGTGAATTACGCTTCTCCTGACACTGTCGGCATTGTTGCCCTGGACGGCCTCAGAGCTTTGCTGGGTATCTATCGCGGTTGGATGACAAAGTTTCTTGTCTTGATGTTGATTGGTTTCGGCTATTACCGCTTTCACAAAAAGCAAGGAACCGAAGTTTCTTTGCTGACCATCTTTCTGGCTTTCAGCTTGGTTTTCTATGTATCTGTAGCTTTTGCCATACCATCCTTTGCGATGCCTACTCGGATGTGGCTGCCTTTCTTGCCCCCCCTCATACTGTGGCTAAGTGAGTCTTCCGTACAGGTCGAAACTCAACCATTAAAAGGCGCATTGGTGGCAGGACTTTTCCTGGTACTCTTTGCTCCGCGGATACAGGAACCCCAACATCCAATTGCGCTCGAAACTCCCATCAGTTTTTACTCTGAGTTGGAAAGTTTTTCGTTTGTGGCCAGCGAAAAAATCCAGTTGCAGCGTAGTTGCTTGTCTGTGACGGGTGATCCCTTCTCAGAAAGACTTTTCCGTGAAGTCTATTTTTCCAACTACTTTAAACAAAAAACACCCGACGTGTGCAAAGAAACCTACCACCTTCATTTTGGGGTAGATAGGGCTGGTAAAAAATTCCCTTTATCCATTCCAAAAGACAAAAATCTTAATCTTGTATCCTTTGATACCCACGGCCGTTCACTTCATCGAATTTACTAAGATACTCGACGCGGTCACAATGTGCGCCTTTTTGGCAGCGAATTTTTGAGCG
>JACQOU010000178.1 GCA_016207775.1 Deltaproteobacteria bacterium | reverse complement strand
GGTGATCGGATCATTTCCGGATTCAGTGATCGGGTGCGACCGGATTAGGTGATCGGATGATTACCGGATTTGGTGATCGGGTGCGACCGGATTACGCACCAAAAGAAAGCGCGAAGCGTGGGAAGCATAGGTGGCTTGGGATGTAAGCCATTAGCGAGCTTATAATCAAATCTGATATCCACCGAAAAAGGCGTAAATTGTCACTGCCGGTAGACAAAACGACAGAGTAGCAAGCCGTTTTTCTTTAAATCCGATTGAAAAGATGCAGACGAATAGCTCCAGAAACGGTGGTGTCTTTCTTGCAGATTAGCCCTTTAAGAAGGCCTTTAAAAAGCCCCTGTTGTGGATTCAAGGGATGTGGGCGGAAAGGTAGCATGGGTCGGTTGAAATCGTTGAAGAAATCTTGTACGGAAAGCCGCACTCTTTTTTTGATTATATATAGGTATTTTGTGAAATCCAGACTCTGTGATTCTCTCCCGCATTTTTATTAGTACGAAACAGGGTGAGAGGAGAGCTAATGTGACCGACGATAGAGAACAAATGGCTTACAGTAGCCAAGAAGAATTAGACAGAGATATAGGGGTAAATAATAGTCGTAATGGGAAGAAGCAGTTTCAATTTCGGCTGACTGAAAGAGACTATGCCCTGTTTAAGTTCCTGCTCGACCAGAAGTTTGCAAGCCTTGAGGCACTGTTCTTCAAGTTCTTTGACAGCAGGAAAAACCTGACAGACGCCCTTCCCAAAAATCTTGCGGTTGCCCGCCAAAGGCTTGGGATCCTAAAGCGTGCGGGCATGATTCACACAGAGAAGGTCTATTCCGAGGCAAAGAGTCTGTATCTCTTATCGCGGTCTGGCTGGAAGGCGCTTCGCAATCGGTATCCGGACATTGTCTGGGGGCCGCCAGTTTTGAGCGTTGATTTTCGAAATTACGAGCACGACGTGCGGACTACGTTAATCCGTATAGCGCTTGAAAGATCGCATAAGGCGGTCAAGTGGTACGCGGAACGAAGAATAAGGATGCAAGGGTTTAAGGTGAAAGGTGTGTATGGCAGTTTGCCCGAAAGCATTGTTCCGGACGGTATTTTTTTAACTGCCAAAGGTGAGCGCATCGCGGTTGAGCTAGAGGTATCGGTACGAAAGAAAAGCCGTTTTAAGTTTAAGATTAGCGAGTACGAAGCGCTCATTTGTCGAGATAGCCCACTTATTCACAAAGTGCTCTTTGTGGCAGCCTCCGATGCCGTGGGCAAAGATTTAGCAGAAATTATCGGAAAAAGGGCAGGTTTTCTTCTTGAGACGTATCTGCACTTTCGGGGGAGGCTTTACGCAGGTACCGACGACCAGCAGTCAGAAATTCCAGCGGACAATGCAGAGGAAGATGTATGAGTTCGGACAGTGATAATGCTTTTTATGAGGGAATGTTTAACCTTCTCGTAGTTGCTGGCGCCATAGCCCTTGTCTGTTTCATTGTTTACTGGGTCTTTTCGTTCGTTTTTTCTTTTTTACCATTTGTCGTTTTCTACATTGCTCCGTTTGTCGGCGGTGCCTTTGCATTCGGGTTTTTCTTTGATTTTTGTGCGAAAGCTTTTACTGACCGATCAGTGGATTTCAGGGCGCTTTCGATCGCCATTCCTCTTTGTGCCTTAATCCTTTACGCATTTGTTGGTGCTCCAAAAAAAGAATACAAGTACACCGTTGTCCAAGAGACGAAAGCAAAAGTATCAAAAACGGAAAAAATCGATAAGCCACCTGCCGTGGAAGAGATTATTCAATGGCCGTGGCTTTACGAAGCTTATTGGAAATTTGATAGTGTCGTAGAGAAAAGGTGGCCGTGGCAGGGGCTTTTTTATGACCAGCGGCATTTAGCTGTGGCGCTTTGGCTTTCTTTATTTATCGGTGGCCCTACAGTGTTCTGGTATTTTTTTGCCAAAAAGTCTCAAGAAGAAGAGGACAAAAGGATTAAGGCAATCTTGTCTTGTTCGTATAAATTGCAACTTAAAGAGAAAGACGAAAAAATAGACGAGTTGGCCAATAAGAATCGAAGCCTGTCTCATGACTTAAGCGAGCAACGAGAAGAGATCGTTCGTCTTAGGAAGCGAGACGAGTACCTCACCAAAAAAGAAAAGGAAAAAGCCGGTACTCACAAAGGAGTACTTGATTCCGACGATTTTTGAAATTCTGGACATCTCGCTAGAGAGACCGTTTTTCAGATACACGAGTAGGATTTCAGGATACGAGCTACAAAATAACCAAGGCTAACCTCCTGGCAGCCGACCTTGCATTCTTGGTCCCTCGTGTTAGCTGTCCAGAAAATCATTCCACCCCCTTATGTTCGGCACGAACCACAAAAGACAATTCTCTACCGGGCGGTTGAAGAAAATTTTCTAACCTTTGCCCAGGCTATTGAAGAAACTGGCCAAGGCAGGCTTCCCACCCATGTCTACCGGGAAGTGGAAGCATACATGGATTGTGGGATTTTAGCCTGTGGCTTTATAAGAGTTCGCTGCCGCAATTGCCATTACGAAAAGCTTGTCGCTCTATCGTGCAAGCGACGAGGATTTTGTCCGTCCTGTGGGGGCCGGCGCATGAATGAAGTCGCAGCTCACCTTACGGACTTTGTGTTTCCAAAGGTTCCAGTCAGGCAGTGGGTTTTGTCATTGCCATTTCTGGTTCGGTACCTTCTTGCCTATAATCCAAAGCTAACGACGAAGATTTTGGCAATCTTTATTCGGGTTGTTACGAATTGGTATCAAAAAACCGCCAGGAAAGACGGTGTAACCTGCGGAAAAGTTGGGGTCATCACATTCATCCAGCGGTTTGGTGGCGCTATTAACCTTAACGTCCATTTTCATAGTCTCTTTCTTGACGGCGCTTACTATGAAGATGAAGGAAAGTGGAAGTTTCACTCAGTACGCGCGCCTCGCGATCTTGAGATCGCAACACTTGCTCGACGTATCAACTGCCGCGTTACCCGGTATCTGAAACGGCAAGGCTTACTTGATAGCGATGACATCGAGGCCTGCGAGCGCCAGGATGGCGTCCTATCGGAGATTGGTGCTGCCTCTATTCAAAACCTTATTGCGGTTGGTGAAAGAAAAGGCAAGAAAGTGCGCCGTATTGGAAGGGGAGAAGCGATCGGGGATTATTTTGTTAAGGGCAAGCGCTGTGC
>JACQOU010000183.1 GCA_016207775.1 Deltaproteobacteria bacterium | reverse complement strand
CTCTTTCTGCAACTATAACGGTATGGCCTTCCTTTTGGTGACGCAGCTGCGTCACCAAAAGGAAGGCCATACCGAACCCAACTTAAGCTATAATGATTCGGATACAACATGGCCGACCGCACATCCTCGCAATTTACCTTGTATCGCAGGTGGATAGCCGGTCTTTGCTTAGTCATTTCGCTGTTCTGCGCAAGTGGATTCAGATTCTACGGTTTGACCCGCGTGGGGCTCGATGAGGGCGATTCAGTCTATTACTACCGAGCAGCTGCCACCATGTACGATAAGGGGCAGCTTTATGCTGATGGTTATATTGACTTGGCAAAACCGACGGCCATTTACAGTTATTTGATCAGTTTTGTGTTCTTTGGAAAAAGAGATGTCAGTTTATTTTTGCTTAACGCAATCCTGGATACCATCACTTTAATCCTTCTGGCCTGGATGGGTTTGCGCTTTTTTGGGTACGCGAGCGCCTTGTGGATAGTGCTTCTATATGGCTTTAACGGCTATTCGTTCGATTTGGTGCGTACCGGTCTGACTCACGTGATGGCCTTTTCCTATGTGATGATTTCTCTTGTGCTGCTTCTTGCCTCCTATCGAGCGAAGGCAAAGCGTAGACCCGTGCTCCTTTTTTCTTCTGGCGTTTTTATGGCGGTGGCCTTTTTTGCTCATGGAACGGTCATTAATGTAATGATCGCTCTCTTACTTTGTGCTTTTTCTTACGATTACTTCGGTGACCGTCTATCCCTGAGGTCTCTGGCTACTAAATGGGTTTGGTTAGTGTGTGGTGGGTTCGCCGTTGTTTTACCTTTAGAAGTCATGTCCCTTCTTTATCGCGACGGCCAAACGTTCGATTTGTTCAGCGCACTTTGGAACCATCGAAGATCCGGACTGGGTCCAGGCTCTGACGGACATGTTGCCTCTGTTCCTAATTACCTTAGGGTCATGCGAGAGGTGCTTCCTAATCCACGCCTGATTTTCCTGCTCTGTGCCCTTTCGGGCATACAGGAGCTGGGGAGGATCATGGTCAGGCTCCGGAAAAATGAGCGCTTTATCGATGAGAAGTTTATCATTTTTGTTTTTTCAGTCCTCACGATCCTTTTATATTCCAGCCCGTATATCGGAGGGTCTGTCGCCCCACGATTTAATTATCTGACCATCCTTCCAATTGCCTTAGTAATTCTTACTTTTGTATCCAGGCAAAGAAGTCAAATCCTGAGAACGGTGATGCTGGTCTTTCTCTTCGTATCGTTCATTGTGCCACTTGCAATAAAATTACCGACGGTACTCGCCATCCACACTCAGCACGCCAAACTATTGGGAGAGAGCTTAGCTAAATTCCCCAATTCCTTTGTCTACCGAACTGGTTACTGGTCTTCCGGGGTAGATCTTTATCGGCAAATCTCGTTTTTTGACCAGAGAAAGACTATTCCAAATTTTCTTCCCATTTCTTATTTGGAACCGAACAGCCAGGAATATTCGAACAAAGATGGCTATATGATCTTTTTTCACAGCCCAGCTTTTAGCTATCACTCAATAGAAAAATATATCTTTGATAATAGAATGGAATATCTAAGAGAATTGTCGGATGAGCGTTACTACGTTTTTCGAGACGCACATTTTTCGGAAAGAATGAAACCATACCAGAATGGGTGGACGGAATTGAAAAAGTGGGTTTCAGAACATGGTGGCTCAGACCCCATTCTTCTTGTCCTGGGCTTTCCGATTAATGACAAAGGTAACATCCACTACTTTTTCGATATAGAAAACATTGCTCACCAATTATCTTCAGCAGAGTATGTTGTTTTTAATAATGGTTTTTACCGTGAGTGGTACGGAAATCAAATAGGCTTACTGACCGCGCTTCTTTCCGATTTGAGCGTGTTTTTTGATGCATACACCCAGCTGCGAACACAAGACGGTCTTCCCAACAATGTGATTGATTACAAAGATTTTTCAACCAGCCGAATATTTGATGCCAAGATCCGGTATGTGCTCGATAGGCTGGACAAATGTGCCGATAGCGGAGACAGCCGTTGCTTTGCAATGGCAGTTGCATTGGAACGTATCCTGACAAGCCCGGCCTACCCATCAAAAGTGGAACGCTTCACTGTAAAGACATTACCGATCGAAAACCTGCGGCCTTTATTTGCGACACAATTTTTTTTCAACAGTGTTTGGCATAAAGGAGCCAATGTGAAAATTCAGAAACCCTATTTAGCATTTCTGAAATGCCTTTCAGAAAAATCCGAATGCCGCGGGTTTAAAAAAACAGAGGACTTTAATAACTATTTTGTGTTCAGGAAAAATGGGCAGGTTAATTATCGATAGCACTTCGGAAAGGACACAATGGCATGAGTTTAAGCAGATCCGTGGGAGCAGCTGTTTCGTTGGTTACTCGTGACATTTTTTCTTTTGGTATTCCTCGCTACTTAAGCCTGGTCGATAAAAATCTCCGTTCGCCCACTTACGGCTGCAGCGACCGATGCTACTGGAAGTACAGAATCAAGGACTATTGTAATTTTCGGTTCCAGGAAGGGGGTCGTCTTATAGGGTTGGCCACGCAGCTTCATGATTCACCCTATCGTGCAAACTCGATTCTTGTCGACCTATGCCGTGCGAATTTAAATTATGCGGTCAAAAATACCAATCGTAATGGGAGCGTTACGGAAGTCTATCCATATGAAAATTCGTATTGTGCAACGGCCATGCTGGCATTTGCATTAAGCGAATTAATGATTGGGCTTAAAATCACCGAACCGACATCGTTACTTGAATGCATGCTGAGGTGGCTCGGAGCACAAAAACCCTCTGCTGTGATCAATCAAAGCGCTGCGGCGGCGGCTGCGAGCTATAACACCTTTACAATAACCGGCAATAATGAGTTTCTGGACGCTTACTCCCGAATCTTTTCGTTTATACAAGAGGATTATGCAAAAAAAGGGTTTTTCAGTGAATATGGCGGGTTTGATTTGGGATATTCCACCTTGACCTGCTCGCTACTAGCACATGTTTATTTAAAGAACTCAGACAAGCAATTACATCAACTCATTCAAAGCGAGCTTCGACGCATCAATGACTCTCTCGGTGATAATGGCGAATTTGATGAAAATACAATGAGTCGAAAGACACAATTCATTTACCCGTTTGCATTGGTGGTCTTTGAACATCCGGCAGTCGAAAAGCTTGTCAATGCGATTTCCAACCAGAATTTTTTACACCCACTTTGGATGGATGATCGGTACTTCGTGCCTTTATCCATTGATTATCTGTCCAGTTCCCTCTGGCTTCAGGAGCATAGCCTATGAAACCGTGGCAAATGTTGTTGCTACGTCTTTATCTCGTGATGGTTGGTCGATTAACCATTGCTGTCTCTTTCTTGCGGCATGTTTTGGAATGGTTGCTGATTCGTAAAGGAGATAAGTATGTCGCATCCAATGATTTCTTCATTGCAAAGCAGATTGGGCCAGCAAGACCTATTCACCGCTCAATGAAAACCTAAAAACATTCGTAGCTGCCAGGCTGACACGCCTGAAGTTATATACGTCACGCATTTCAGACAGTCGGGATACGATATAGGAAGGTCGGAGATAGAATTTTCGGTATGCAGTGCGCACGAAGTATTCCAGCTCAGTCTTCTTTAAATGTGTGAAATATTCATTGTAAGTTCCTGAAGTGTGCAATTTTGAAAAATCGGAATCTGTGCCATCCAGCAGTTCAGGACATTTCTTGGCAACTTCATCAAACAACGGGGTTCCCGGATAAGGGGTACAAATACCAAATGTGGCTGTTTTGGGTTCCAGGCGAAGAACATACTCAATGGTTTTTTCAATGGTTTGCTTTGTATCTCCAGGATTACCCAGCATCACGTGCGCATGACTGTTGATTCCGATTTCCTTCATCCAGCCAAACACCGTTTGGCAGTCCCCAACCGTCTGCCCTTTGCGCAAGTTGTTCAATATTTCCTGCACTCCGGATTCCACGCCAATTTTGACGGTGTGACAGCCTGCACGGTGTGCCAACTCCAACAGTTCGCGATCAGTTCGGACGGTAGAAACTCTTGTGTTACAAATCCATGAAATATCCACTTTGCTGTCCAAAATCCAACGGCAAAACTCCTGATCCCTGGTTTTATTTACAAAGAAGGTGTCGTCCCGAAAATATATTTCCCGATATCCTTTTTCAATGTAGTGAGTAATTTCCCTTTTCAGATAATCAATCGATTTATATCTAATGTTTACGTCGTCAAAATAAGGGGCTGTGCAAAAAATACAGCGTGCCGGGCACCCCTTTGAGGTAACCGTAGTGATGTAGGGGAGCCTGCGGACTAAGGGGTTAAAATAATCCACTTTTGGTAACAGGTCAGTATTGGGCAGGGGTAATTCATCCAGCTGATAAGGCGGATAACGCGGATTAAATACTTTTTTACCTTCGGTGTCTTTATAATTTATTCCCAAAACATTTTTCCACTGATCGTCTTGGTTGCGAAGTGCGCGTATCAAGTCACGGATAATGAATTCCGGTTCGTGTCGCACGCAGATATCGATTCCAGGCTCGGTAAGTGAGTGCTCTGGCATAAAGGTTGGGTGAGAACCGAACAGAATCGTTTTGAGACGAGGATTGTTTTTCTTAAACTCGTTCATGACGGCGGCGTCTTCTTTGAAACTCATGGTGGAGGTAGAGGCGATGACACACTCAAAGTCTGCTGCACGTTCGGCCAATCGTTGGCTTGGAATTTGTTCAGCCTGGCAGTCAACGAAAGTCACCGAGTTCTCTTTTGAATCCTGTTCCAAGACTGTGGCAATCTGCAATAGCCCAAACGGCGGAACTGTCCCGCCACCGATTCTTCGGCCGGCACACCAGCAACCATACAGTACATCTCTAACAACGTTTCGAGTGAGTGTACTCATCGGATTGATAACGAGGATCTTCACCCTGACCTCGCTTTCTCAAGTGGATAGAACGACTCACTAAGGGCTTTGCCTAAAAAGTGGTCGCACCACATCTCAACCATGGCAAGCGCAATGAGCTGCTTGTCGCGTAACATATTTGGCTCGCCGAATGAGCGCATCTGTTGTGATACAAATTCAAAATCGAACAGTTGGCGTCCCCTTGTTCGTTTCTCGCTCAAATAGGTTTCGATTATGTTTTTAAACTCGTTCCGATATGCATACGTAATCGGCATATAAAAGGGTACTTTTTTCCTTGGTGAAATTCCGTGCAGTTGCTCTGCCACATACCGAAGCAGCCATTTGTTCGCACCTCTAAAACGTTTGAACCGCGATGGTAAAGCGGCACAAAAAGTGATGAGCCGATGATCCAGATAGGGAGAGCGTCCCTCAATGGAGGCTGCCATGGTCAATTTATCTTGCTTGTTAAGAATATTACCAGGTAGCCAGTACTTAAACTCGGTACGGATTAAAGACTCAAAATATCCTTTTTGTGATTCGAGTTCAGCAGCTAAGCATTCACCGACGGAACGATAGTGACCTTGGAGAAGTCCCTGGCGCTCTTCATCAGAAAAGAGAGAAACAAAACGTAAGTAGCTCCCTAGCCGAGAATACCCTTCATCGACCAGTTTGCCGAATCTCTGACGTCCTTCCGGGCCAATGCTTTCTGGATAGTCGAAAAACAGATCAAAAACCCAAATGGGTATTTTTTGACTGGTCTGACTCATCCATCGGGCAACGTACCGAGGAAGCTTGTCCCGAATGCGCATATACTTCGGTAAAGCCGCTTGATGGACGTAACCGCCAAGTATCTCATCGGCGCCTTCCCCGGTTAATACGACTTTCACATGTGCGCTTGCTTTCTTTGCCAATAAATACGTTGGTACGATGATGGGATCGAGTACCGGGTCATCCAGGAAAAAGGTGAGCCGCGGGAGCAATTGCAGGTCGGAGGGCTCTACCAAAAAATGTTGGTTGCTAAAGCCAGTACTTTGGGCGAGTTTTCTTGCCGAAGCCTCTTCCGAATGGGCACTACCGGCAAAGCTAGCCGTAAATGAAATAATTTCTGAGGCCTTACCGAGCTGACTGATAATGGAGGCTACAAGCTGTGAATCAACACCCCCGCTGAGAAACATTCCGACAGGAACGTCGCTGATAAGGCGCATCTTTATCGATTCAACGAGCAAATCATTGAATTGCTGTGCAGCCCTGTCCAAAGAGTGTTCATAATCTGTGTCGTGGGGAAGCTCCCAGTACCGCTTCAAGGAAACTCTTCCATTTTTAATCCGCATGGTATGAGCAGGAGGGCATCGCTTGACGGCAGACAATAACGTATCGTTTCCAGGAATGTATCGAAATGTGAGCAGACTATTGAGAGCTGCCAAATCGATAGAAGTCGGTACTAAACTACTCTTCAGCAGTGTCTTGATCTCAGAACCGAATATAAAGGTGTTCCCGCAGCAAGAGTAATAAAGCGGTTTTTCGCCGCTGCGATCACGAGCCAGAAACAATTCCTTTTCCTGGCAATCCCAAATGGCAAAAGCATACATGCCGTTAAAATGCTCGAGACACTTCTCGCCATAATGCATGTAAGCATAAAGTACCGTCTCACTATCCGAACGAGTGCGAAATCTAAACCCCTTTTGGGTGAGTTTTTCCTTAATCTCTGCAAAATTATACAGCTCGCCGTTATAGACGAGCACGTAACGACCGGATGGATCCACCATAGGCTGGTGGCCGCCTGAGCGGTCGATGATGGCAAGACGAGTGTTGCCAACCGCAACTCCAGCCCCTTCAAAATACCCGGAATCATCGGGTCCTCGATGACCAATACTCTCCAACATGGCTTCGATGGGGTTTGGTCTTATTGTGCCGACATAGCCCGCAATTCCGCACATGAATGACCCCTAAATTTCTCTTCGGATAGCGCTAACCTGGTCCGCTAACAATCCAAAAAGGAAGGTATACGTGGAAATGATCAGTAGAAGTAGGGATGAGCCAAACAACCCGCCTCTTGTGATGAGCTGAAAACAACCCATGGCCGCACCCAATAGCAGCATAAGCAAAGCCACTGTGCCAAATACTTTCTGTGGGTTGAACAACATCGTTATGCGAAACATGATGTTTATGAACGCCAAGCCGTCCTGGAAAGGACGAATATGACTTTTTCCAGTAGCGCGTTTTCCGATTGTATGCATTTCTTTGAAATGCACAAAATATCCGGCTTTGAGCAGGCACATCGTGATCGTCGTGGGGTAAGAATATTTATTCGGAAACAATTTTAAGTATTTCAAAAGAAGATCCCGTCGGACCACTCGGAAGCCACTCGTCAGGTCAGTAATTTCCCTTTCCACCAGAAGCCCTGCAAATTTTTTAAGCATGAAGTTGCCCACATTACGAAACTTTGCAGTGGAACACTGGGAGGAGCGGCTTGCTACAACCATATCGTATCCATCCGCCAAGCACTTCAAAAGTCCCGTGATCTCCTCTGGAGGATGTTGTCCATCCGCATCAATTAGCAGGACGTATTTGCCTGTGGCCGCCCGAATACCACTTTTTACGGCGGCCCCGTTACCCAGATTATAAAGATGGTGGACCACTTTAATGTTTGGAATTGCGCCCAAAGTATGCCTGGTATTGTCGGTGGAACCATCATTAACAACAATGATTTCTGAATCGTAACCAAGCTCGGAAATGGCTTGTTGTTGGTAACAGATAGCTAAGATATGTTTTTCAATATTTGCGCTTTCGTTATAACACGGAATGACAAGCGAGACTTTCTCACGTTCCGCTGGGTCATTATCGACGATTGAATAGTTGACACCTTGCAATAGGTTGGATTTTGGCATAGTGGAACCGGTAGAAAAACGGACTTGTTTTATAT
>JACQOU010000182.1 GCA_016207775.1 Deltaproteobacteria bacterium | reverse complement strand
CGCTGCGGACGATCCAGTCCAAAACTGAAGGCGGCTTGGATTTCTGCGGGAGCTACATTCTTGGTCATGGAAAGAGTATCCGCGCAAAAGCCGGCTTCCCCTTCTTCTTGTTTGAAATCGTGAAACCTAACCTTCACCCTAATTTCAGGGCTTGGGCCGCCCCCCGCAGTCAAGTAATGATAAAGGACGAGCTGATAGGGTTGAGCAATCATCAGGCCACCCGTTGAACGGCAGATAGACCGTGGTTGCCCATCAATTTTCGAGAAGGCCTCTTCTATAAGCGCCCGCTTGACAGGTTTTTCATGGCGCTTTCCTTGAGGATCGAGGTAAACAATTCGATCCATTTGTTGGTTTTCAGCATCTCGTATGATCAAGAAAGACTCGATGGGAACTCGCAAAGGCAGACGATCGCTCATGGTGATACCCCCTTGATGGCACTGATTGCCCCCTACCCGCTAGGTTTTGCAAGCACCTTGCCAAACCTTCGCTACGCGAACTGACGAATATTATTGCGTTTAGATCGTACTGACCTTTCTCACGACTGTTGTTGAAGTAAACACAACCGATCGTCATCCTCGCAAATGGTGATGATGAGCGACTTTTTCACAGGCTAACTCGTCGACACCAGCAAAGTGCAAGAGACAATAATTTTTTTATGGATGAAATTGACAGCATGCGGCGGGCTCAATAAGAAACAAATGTTAGAAACAAATTTTTGGGGGACGTGCCGCCGGGGCGCGGAGAGAATTGAAAGTGGTTTATGACGAGGATGTTCTCCGGAACTTTCCCTCAAGCACTCACTCCTCACGAGCAAACAGCCCAACAAAAGGTTGGTTTGGATTCCGCCTATGAGCACGCTCACGAAATACCGCTTGCTCGTGTTTTTCTGGGCGTGGGTTCTATTTTGGTTTCTGGCTTCGCCTTCGGGCTTGTTCAGCCTGGAGCCAAGTTTTTCCTCGGCACTGGGATTTCACTGCTGCCTTTTTGCTTGTTTTATGTGGGATTACGTTTTGCATACCAATTCCCCGTCGCATTGGGCTCCCATGCCTTAGCGGTAAGTTCCTGGACCAAGTTTCGTTGGTTGTTGTTGTTTGGACTGGTTGGAGCCGGTCTCCGCCTCACCGAAAACTGGGGAATTGCTGTGGGACTCGCTGTTCCTGTCGTCAGTTTTCTTGTTTATTCCCACCCCGTTTGGACTATCCTCATCTGTCGTTTAGCCATCCACCAACCCATCACAAAATTGTCGGTTTTTAGAATGAGCTTGGCCATTGTCGGAATAGCCCTGATCACAGAACTTCAGTTTGCCAGCATATGGGGAGTTAAATTTATCGGACCCTTAACCGCAGGGCTTTTGGTTGCATGCTGGATCTATTTGTCGACTTCACTTCAAAAGAAAGGGCTCAATGCCATTACCCTATCCTTTTACTACGACTTCTTCTCTTTCATTGCGTTACTTGTGCTGTGTTTAGTTGGTTTGCAAAGTATTGAATGGCAAAGATCAATGGCCTGGTTCCTAGAGCCGCATCATTTCTTTTGGATGAATATATTTGCTTTGCTGACTGGCGTTCTCCCCAACTACATCTTCTACTACGGTGCACGCAATGTTGCCCCCGTGACAGCGGCACTGATTCTCCTTTTTGAGCCCATTTTTGCCTCTGTAGTGTCATGCCTGATTTGGAGAGACAGCATCAGTATTAACTTTGTGGTAGGGGCTTCGTGCATTCTTCTTATCAATACACCTGCCCCCACACTTTATGGACTGGCGAGATCCATACGGTCAACCTTTTCGGGGTTGTTTCCATCCAACGGCAAGATCTATTATTAAATGGTGTACTAGTGTGGGATTTTCTTTGACAAGGAAAGCACTTCTCTTCTTTAATTTGATAATAATTTCACATTCGTGAGGTGAATGAAATGCGTATAGTGATTAATCTTATTGTTGTCTTGGTCTGTATGGCTTGGTTAAGTGGATGCTCGAGCCATCCCGAGTTGAAAACACAGCAAGTAGATGTGGAAAAACCGCAGTTTAAGGTTCGTGAGGCAGCCCCAGGGGGACGGGAGGGGTGGCTGGATCATCCTCAGCTTTTTGCTGAAGAGAAGGGCCTCGACAAGGAATTATACTATTACGCCGGGGAAGGAAAAAGCGCTGACAAACGTCTGGCCTGCGAAAAGGCACATGCAAACATCAGTGATGACATTGCCAGACAGGTGGCTCTTTTTGTCGATACTTCGGTCGCTCGCGCAACATCAGAGTCGCAATCGAGTGATACTGCTGGCATTACCGCAAATTCGGTAGTCAGCGAGGAAACTCAGCGCATTTCTTCACAACTCGCAAAAACCTCGATCAGCAATATTTCGAGCAAACGGCAGTATTGGGAAAATAGAGATTACTCAGAAGCGGGTGGTGCACGGTCTTTATATTTTTGCTGGATACTTGGAGCGGTTGCCAAAAAAGATGTCAATAGCATGGTCGTAAGAGCAAACACTCTAAGGTTGCAACAATCCCCCGAACTTAAGGAGAAAGTCGAAGGAAAGCTTCAAAACCTTGCTGCTGATTATGAGAAGTACCAACAGACTCACTAGGAAAATGAAAATGAACTGGTCAATATGGTTTGCTCTGGGATGCTTGTCGGCAATCGTAAATGCGGTCGAGCGACCCATTTGGGTGAATGGCGACACTTCGGCTAAGTACAATCCGCTTCGTTACATCACGGCTGTGGGAAGCGGTAACACACGCGAGGACGCAATCGCGGATTCAAAAAAAGCCCTGGCAGAGACTTTCATTGCAGAAGTCAAAAGCGTGACCACCTCGGTGGCACAATCGAGCTTGAAGTCCTCTACCACCGCAAAAGTGGAAGGGGAAGACACCCAGGATGTTCGGAAAGATGTTCAAATATCAACCAATATCAAACTCAGAGGAATGGAGATCAAAGAAACTTTCTATGATCCACAGGCGAAGACCCATTACGCGCTTGCAGTCTTGGATAAAATGCAGGCGAAATCTTCCTATCTAATGGAACTGAACAAGAGGAAATCCCGCGTAACAAGCCTGTACGAACAGTTTTCGCGTTCCGCCAGCCTTGCATTGGTAAAGCAACTCGAGCAAAGGCTCGATGAGTTTGATTCCATGAACAATGAATTCGCTGTTGTAAACGGCGGAATGGGTATGCAACGCCCCCTAAGTCCAGAGCAGTTGGAAAAAATGCGGGCAAGAGCATTGGAACTTTCATCAAAGAACTTAGTTTTGGTGAAATTCACCGAAGGAGATTCTTCCTTTCACGATCTGGTGATGGATTGCTTGGCGGATAGCCATGTCCACACCGTGTCGAGCGTGGAAGAAAATACAAAGCCCGCCTATGCGGTTTCCTACTTTCTTAAGGAAGAATTGGACGATGCGTTCCATGTCGATGGCTGGGTCAGATACAGGTATACCGCTGCGGGTGAAATTAAAAAAGGTGCTACGACAGTGGGGAAACCCAATATTGTAAAGGCTGAGAACGGCCGGGGTAAGAGCCAATGTTGGGATAAAACCAAAGACTCCTTAAGTAAGGAGATGTGCGAAAAAATTATCGACATTGTTACCCGTTAAAAAGGAGACTCTATGAACAAGTATCTATTGCTAATTGGTTTGGCTATCTTAATCGGTGGTTGCGCTTCCTTTAAAGCTGAACGCATGGACGATAAAAAAATAGATGAGAAGGCGATGCAGGTCACCGATAAGTGGGTGATCGGCGATACCCTCCTCGTAATCGATGGCACCATAAACAAGATCTATAACCACCTTAGGTTCAAAGAATATCGACGTACAACCAAAGACAGGAATATTAAAGTGTTTGTCGGGGAAGTTCAAAACAACACTTCAGAAGCCTACTTTCCAGCCAAGGATCTCGAAGAGGCGCTTCTGGATAAACTTTCCAACAGTGAAGTATTTATCTTGGTAGATGCTACCCAGAGAGAGCGGCTTTTAAAGGAAGTCACCTACCAAAACGATGGAATGGTTGATCCAGCGCAGGCAAAAAGAGTGGGCAAGCAAGCTGGAGCTGATTTGATGATTTTCGGTACTGTGAATATGAAGCCGGAAGAACGGGATGGCAAAACCGTAAAGACTTATGCCGTCAACTTTCGTCTTACCAACATTGAGACTGGCGAAGAGGTCTGCAGAACGCGAGAAACCATTAATAAGTACAGCCGACAGGCTAAAGCCGGCTGGTAGTTCCAATGATGATAACGTGTAAGAAATATTCCTGGCATTTAGTGTGTCTTGTTGCTTTATGTTTTCTCTGCAGCTGCGCAACGACCAGACGCTCTTTGCGGCTTCAAGCGAAGGATGCCTTCGTTCAAGGGCGATTTGCTGAAGCCGAGACCATGCTGAGTTCTTCCCAAGTGGTGGGTGAGGAGAAGAATCGTCTTCTGACTTTGATGGAACTTGGGACGATTGCCCACTACGCGGGAGATTACGAAAAATCCAACCGCTTCTTATTGCGCGCCAAAGACATAGCCAAGGAACTTTACACTGTTTCAGTATCCGAACAAATTGCCACAGGCCTGCTGAACGACAATTCGGCCAGTTACGCCGGTATGGACTACGAAGTGTCCGCCATCCACTATTACATTATTACCAATTTTCTATTGATGTCGGCAGAAGGAAAAATCAAGGCCTGGTCTATGCCGCTTATTCAGCATAAGAAAAACACAATATTCGAAGCTGAGCAGCATCCCGAAAGAATACTGACGGCAAAAGAGCAGACGGATTTCCTCTCCAAAGCACGTTCAGAGGCGCTGGCGTGGGATAGTTTTCTCGAGACAATTCGTCAAAGAAACAAAGGGCACCCCTATTTCAAAGATGATTTGCTGGCAAAGCTTTTGGGCGCTTATATTCACCGCAACACGGGTCAATCATCAGAAAAAACAATCGCCAAGATTTTATATCAGGATGCCAGAAATATTCTCGTTCGAAGCTACAGCCTTTTCCCAACCTTTAACGGCACAAGCGAAAAATATCTGGATAACTATTCTAAGTTCGCAGAACTGGGCGAATCCTTAGTAAAGGAACGCTTTGTACTTCCAACTGAGTACTATCAGTCACTCGACCGATTTATTTCCGAACGCTCGAAGGTCTCGGATACAAAAAATAAGGTCGTTCTAATCCTTGAAGCGGGCACTATCCCTGAAAAAACCACCAAAATATATACCGTTGGTTTAAGCACTTTATTTGGTCAGATTCAGGATCCTGTCCTACGTTCCGTCATTGAACAGCTTGGAACCCATGTGATTCTTGAAACAGCGCCATCAGTGGGTGTGGGCCTGGTAGCAGTTGCTTTGACTGGAGCCATTATGGGAGAAGTGGAGGGCGGACCCAATAAGCCCCAACACATTTCTCAAGCCATCGACAAGGCGATTGGGTTTGAGTTCAAACTTCCATCGATTCCCAAAGTAAAGACGGACACCGAATTTGTGATCAAGTTTACTAGAGCGGACGGAAAAGAATTTCAAACGCCAGCTGTGATTGTTAATCCCTTTAACGACATTGCCTATCTCGATGTAGAACGACGGGCAGCAGGAATTGCAACCAAGACCGGAATTCGGGTAGGCCTAAAGTATCTCGCCGCTCTGATTGCCGCCATAACGGTTTACCAAAAGACGCCAGAACCGGAGTTTCTCAAAGTGGCTACCGGTACTGCCACGTGGATAGCCGGCAAAAAGCTAGTGGATGCTACCGAATCGCCGGACACACGGGCCTGGGCCATGCTGCCCATGAACGTGGCAATCAGTGAAATAGAACTCACTCCGGGCAATTACCACCTGACGGCCCTTCCAAAAAATGGTGGAGTTCCATTTGATTTGGGTACGATTGCTGTAAAAAATGGCACTCCCATTCATCTTTTCAAACGCCGACTTTTCTCACCTGTGCCGGCAGCTCCTAAACAAATAGCGAGTAAATGACCTGATGTGCAATTTTCTTCAATTTGGGCTATATTGCGCCATATGTGGAAGCCAAAACCTTACAAACACTTTAAGTGGATAGTCCAGGATCCCGAATACCGCGGAGGAAGTCTAAGAGTTTATCCAGATGATATCGATATTTCGCACGTCCTAAAGTGTCTATCGGAAGGCATGACCCCTAGCGATATCGAACGTGAATATCCATTCAAGCTACGACCCGAAGTATTGGCGGAAATTTTTTGTTTGAGTGCTGAATTGATCGAGAAAGAATCCAGTGAAAAAAAGATGGCTTCTTGACCATAACCTACCGAAACAGGTGGCCGAGTTTCTTAAAAGGTCGTTCTGCTCTGTGGCAAAAAGAGCTAGGACAACCTCCGTGTCACAATGGGTTATTTAATATCTAATAGATATATAAAGCTATTG
>JACQOU010000181.1 GCA_016207775.1 Deltaproteobacteria bacterium | reverse complement strand
GTCCCTAAGCAAGCAGAACCTGCTTAACCGGCTCGCAGCTTGGGATAATCATAATTTTATCGAAATAAAATATATGAAGAAGGATGGAAAAGCCTACGCCACTGAAGTGAATATTCATCACCAGACGCCGGTCAATCCATCTGATGTTGTGCTAACCACTCGCTAAGGCAAAGGTTTTGTTCCGGGGTAAATGAAGGGGAGCGGGGGCAGCCGCCAGGCTGTTCCCGCTGGCAGGCAAAGGATTCCCGCATGGCGAAACTACAACGGATTTATCGAGGCCGGCACTTCACCAGACCGGATTTTCATCATGGGATGAAAATTTCCGCATGCAATCCAAAAACTTGGCGGTTTCAGTCCAGCCACATTCTCCATTATTTTGTCGCTCACATCTGCTCAGTCGATAGCACTTATACTTTTCTAGATAAATGCAGGCTGTAACGATTTCCATTTTCTTTTCAACGCATATCTCTCGATTGCAGCCAGTAATATGACAGCGGGGAGGCGGTTTGGATCGTGGATTTTGGGCCGTTGCATACTGATGCGGATGCTCGGTAAGCAAGACAAAGAACAGAAGGAAAATCCTCATAACTAAGTTTTTTTGTGTGAGCTTTCTCATTGGCTGATGCAGTATATTCTTTGCTGTTTGGCACAGGACACTGATGCGTTATTCAGCCATTGTTTGTCCTTTTTTTGTGAGCTGCCCGCAATGCCTAGTCCAGCGTTCGCAGACCAGTTGTTACATGTGCGTCCCTTGTACGTGGTTCCGTCTGCGCGAGTGCCCGTCCAGGTGCCGACATTGTCTGAACGACTGATTCCATACTCGTCGTAAATAATGTTGAGTAGTAAGGGTCGCTGGAAAAGACTTGAAACTTGGGCAACTTTCCGCTGGGGGACATTTTTCCCTGGGTTGTAGATAGAACCCATCTGCGTGATTCGATCCTTGGCATTAATCGCTTCAGTTGAAAGGATGGCTTTCCAAGGTCGATCAGGTCTTTTTTTGCCGCTTGCCGCAAGCAAATTACATACCTTGTCGTAGGTAGTTGCGCCGCCCATGTTAGCCGGGTATGCCTTTGAAGAAACAAAGATAATATTGTCTTCAGGAAACGTTTTGTCACTGACTATCTGGGAACTCGAAGTGTCGTCTGAGGATTTGTAAACAATTATTCGATAATAATACCTTGTGTAGGGATTTAGTCCCGAGTCTTTAAAAAACTCTGTTGATGAAGGTAGTGTTATTATTTCCTGCCATGGTCCTGCGGGGTTATCGGGTGCACGTTGGATTGCAAAATAGTGTTCTGTTGTATTCAAATCAACCCATGCTAGAAGAATGCTCGATGAAGAACTTGCCTTTGCTATTAAAAGTGGTGCTGCGAGTTTTGTAGAGAACATAATAGAGTTGGTGCGAGCAACATTGCCGGACAAATCCTTCGACGATAACTGGAAGAAATAATCTGAACCGGGGCGCAGGTTACTGACTGTTATTTCATGCTTTGGAAATACGAGCGAGGGATCCGAGTAACGCAGGGTAATTGCGTCGGGATTCATGCCGTAAGTAATCTCAGAATTAGATAATTCATTGGTATTCCAAGAGATCGTCGCACTGTTACCAGAAATAAATGGCTGAACATTGGATATTTGTGGAGCAGTGACATCGAGGGTAACGAGGATAAAATCAGCGCTTTTTGCCTCGTTTCCAGCGGTATCTCTTGCGACGATTCGGTAGTGGTAGGTGGTTTCAGAAGTAAGTCCAGAGAGCTCCATGGCATGGGCTTTAACAAATTGTGGGTCCAGTCCTGTGGAAGAGCCGTAGGCGGTTGTGGTGCCATACTCGATCATCGAGTTGGTATCTTCATCGGTGTTCCATACGATTTGTGCGCTGTGACCGGTAATGACGGTTGGCCGGACGTTCGAGATGCGGGGAGGGGTAACGTCCAAAGTTCGGAAAGTTAAGACTTCTGATTGTGCTATATTGCCTGATGAATCTCTCGAAATAACTCGGTAGAAATATTGAGTATCGCTTATGAGATTCGATAAATTTATCCAATGCTGCGGAAATACCAACGTTACATTCGATAGATGGTAAGTTAACGAACTTTCGGTTAAACCATACCAGATTTCCGTGTCCGATAATTCATCGGTGTTCCAAGAGATACTGGCACTCGAAGATAAGATATTGGAGACTTCAATGTTTGATATTTGTGGAGCTGTCCCATCGATCGTCCGGAAGTTACGATCGGGGATACTTTTTGCTTCGTTCCCATGCCGATCTTTTGAAATCACGCGAAAGTGGTAGACTGTCTCGGCACTCAAGCCCGTGATGGGTACTGAGTGTGCTTTTACCATCTCCGGATTGAGGATGGTTGCAGATCCATAACTGGCCGTTGTGCCATATTCAACAACGCTATCACTGGGTTCATCGGTATCCCATTGTATCGTTGCTCGGTCCTCGTAGATATCCCTTATTCGAATATAATTCAGTTCTGGTGGGGTCCTGTCTTTTGCGTTCGCCGAGGCTCCGGTATGTTGAGCATCATGATGGAACATAGGCCAATCCAATTTCACATTTGCTGGAGCAGGAAGATCCCATACATAGATGTTTAAGCCGTGATCCATCCAAACTAAGTTTAACTTTCCATCTCCATCGATATCATTAAGAGCCGCTGTATTTCCTGAAAAAATGCCATACCAATCTAAGATTGGTTTTGGAAATCCTTGTACTTCCGACTTATCGAACCGGAAAGCATGAAGTGCGCGTCGGTCTTTCGAACTAGAATCGCTCGATACAACGATGTCTGCACGACCATCGCCATCCAGATCGCCAAGAGCTGCTGCCCCGTAACCAAAATAAGAGTGGGAAGAGGTGGATTCTATCGGCCATAATGGCAGCGGCGTTCCGTTGGCATGAAAGACATATAGATATCTATTATTGTCATAGTTCGAGCGTGTGGTACCTACTATTATTTCGGGATCGCCATCCCCATCAACATCTCCAGCCGTCACAGAATTTGCGTTATTTATTGTACTGACAGGCCAACCATGGAAGTCGGCGCCAGTATGCTCAAAAACATAAACGGTGGTTCCATTTGAGAGAGCAATTTCAAGATCCCCGTTGCCATCAAGATCAACCAAAATAGGATAGGAAAACCCATATGGCCCAGATATTTTTCGTGGCCAACCGTCCATTGGGCTGCCATCCATTCGCAGAAGGTTGACAAGAAGTAAGCCCCCGTCAACAGCAGCAAATGCTATTTCTTTTCTACCATCCCCATCAACATCAGCAATCGCTGGCGCTTGTACTATTTTCCTTTCATCATATTGCACCGGCCACCCAGGTAATATATTGCCATGCTGATCACGTACCAACAGTCCGTGCCATTGTGCTTGGATAACTTCATTAAATCCATCTCCATCCAGGTCTGTGATAGCTAGCCTTAGTGCATCGCTTGCACCTAACCAAGGTGTATTCCACCGTATTGCCGTTCCGTCTGCCTTCCAAGCGTAGGTTAGGCCCGCTGGTGCAATGATGTCTGGCGCCCCATCACGATCAACATCCCCTACTGCTGGTCCACCATATATTGTAGCTCCCGGGGTGATTGCTTGAGGCCACCCAGGGTGTTCCTGGCCGGAATGGTCGAAGATATGAACTTTGTTATCGTAGCCAACAAAAATTTCTGAAGTGCCGTCACCATCGATATCCGCTACAGTCAAATGGTCTAAGGGTATGCTGCACATGATGTTTTGACAGATAAGGGAAAGCCTTCTAGGCCACCCCGGATGAAGACTCGGATCCACCAGGACATCAGTATGCCGCTCTTGCGTTTCAGCAGCGGTTTCAACGATGAGGACAATCCTGTAGACGTCGGCTTCAATACCTTCTGTATCCCAGCTTCCTAACAGTCCATCCGTAACTGTTTGATAGCCTCCACTGGCCAGGGTTATTTTAGCATTATCGACGGACTTCCCATCCAACTTCTCCACCCGTAACTTATAATTTTTCAGATCATTGGCAAACACTGTTCCACGGACTTCAATAATTCCTCCTCGAAACGGGGTTATTTCCTTGGGTGTCGGTGATGTAATCAGGAACTGGTCAATTACCAAGTCAGTGCGAAACTCATATTGTTCACCGTATTGTGTTCTTGCATTAAGTCTTAAGACATAGGTGCCAGTGGGAACGGTTCTAATATTCCAGTTCGTCAAGGTATCGTTTTTGATAGAAGAAGTACCTGTACCGATGCTCTGCCACGAATCTTTGCCATTGTCGCGTTGAAAGAGCAGTTCCCAACTACCAAGGTTGGGAACGGTCACGGTCCCAGGTATGGCTACGTCCCCCGTTCCTGATACTTTCTTTGATGGCAGGGTAATGAGTGCTTCAAGAGGATTGATAATTGCCACAGCTTGCTCGGCATTGATTCTTCCGAATCCGGATTCTATATCGAACCCCGTCTGAGCAACATCGTTGCTTCCTCGAAGAAGTGCTTGGCGGACTTGTTCGTTAGAGAAATCTTCATGGGCAGCACGTATTAGCGCTGCAACGCCTGCGACATGTGGCGCAGCCATCGATGTACCTTGCAGGCGCGCAAGATTTGTATCTACTTTCAAACTGCTCGAAAATGTCGTTGTACCAGTTGCAAAAAGGGACAAAATCGAACAGCCTGGGCAATAGACATCTTCAGGAGAGATATCGCCTCCCCCAGGAGCAGCGACCGAAATTCTGTTTCCAAAGTTGGAAAACCACGCCTTAGCATCGCTGTAATTGAACGCTGAAACCGCGATAACCCTCGGATCATTCGCGGGCACAAAGTTCCTCACATTGGCTGAACTATTTCCGGCTGCGGCAACGATCACGACATTCTTGTCGTGGGCATATCGAATTGAATCGGTCAGATAGGGAGGGGAATCCTCTTCGAAAAAAGCACCCAGGCTCATATTAATAACGGTAGCTCCATTGTCCGCCGCATAGCGAATTCCTTCGGCAAGTCCCGAAAGATCACCGCTGCCATTTCCAGAAAGAACTTTGATTGCAAGAATACGAGACTCTGGAGCAACGCCCGCAATTCCAATGCCGTTGTTGGCAATGGCTGCGATTGTCCCGGCGACGTGAGTGCCATGTCCATGATCATCGTTCGGGATGTCATCGCCATTTATAAAATCCCTGCCTCGTATCACCTGTCCCTGCAGATCGGGATGGCTGTCGTCCACTCCGGTGTCAATTACGGCTACAATTTGTCCAGCAGCTCGGGTTGTTTCCCAAGCTTGAACTGTACGTGTTTTTTCAAGCCCCCAAAGGTCGGGGAAACTTTGTTGCCAGGCCCCCGACACCGGCGGAAAATGAGGGTCGTTTTCAAACAATGTCACCACATAATCGGGATAAGCCTCGATGCCCCACCGGTTAAGGCGCCTAATCCATTCCAGGGTTTCTTCAGTCGTACGGTTGTCCACTGGAATCAGAGCTCTCGCATCCACGCTCAGGTACTGATATTGTAGAGAACTAGCAGCTTGCGATTGAGCAGCCGTTGAAAATCGTGAGGTTCTGTTTTTTTGATCGCCGCTCACACCGCTATGATTCTTCACTGAAAACATCGATCGCGTCTTAATGTCTCGGACAGTGTCAGGATTTGGGGCTTTGCCCATTACCTTCATTAAAATATCTGGAATATTCTCAGGAATGAGCGTTGACGGCGATGACGAAGACTTTGTGCCCAATTGGTTCGACGATTGAACTTTTGCTCCTCGTACTGCTTGTGAGCTTGCTGTTGATGTCAGAGGAATTCTTACGATTATTTTTCCCGGAACGATATTGAGGATTGGTTTTTTCTTGCCGGTTTCAGATTCCGTAGCCTTTGAGGCACTCAGTAGCAGTGGGAGTGCAATCAATCCCAGTGTAAGCAAGCGCCGTCCAACGGAATTCAGTAGAATAAAAGCTGACCTGCTGGCCATCACGTATGTTCTCCACTCGTAAAACTGGAAACGACAACCCTACATATAAGAATCGGCAACTCATGTATGATGCTTTTGGATGGAATTATCGAAACATTGTGAGCAAAATATGGTCAGGAACAGAAAAAGATAGGAAGGAAGTTTTCTGGTTGATTTACAAGAAGTCTTGCACGCCGCGGTACGGATAGGTGGGACAAAAGGGGTTTTTTGAGAAGCGATCAGGCACGATTAAGGCTTGCATAATAAAAATTAATAAAAATTATGGAAGGGATCACGTACGGCGGCTTCCGGCGGCTCTATATGCAAAGGTTTTGTTCCGGGGTAAATGAAGGGGAGCGGGGGC
>JACQOU010000180.1 GCA_016207775.1 Deltaproteobacteria bacterium | reverse complement strand
TGAGCGGTCGCAATAGTAATCCCGCGCTCCTTTTCTTCCGGCGCATTGTCGATCTGGTCGTAAGATCTTGCCTCAGCCAAACCCTTCTTAGCCAGCACCATCGTAATCGCAGAAGTCAGTGTCGTCTTACCATGGTCCACGTGCCCAATGGTCCCTACATTCAGATGTGGCTTCGTGCGTTCAAATTTTGCCTTCGACATCTCTCCCTCCCGTTCCGTTGTGCGTCTTCTTTTCTCGCCCGCCATAACAGTAAGCCCACGACCGGAATCGAACCGGCGACCTCTTCCTTACCAAGGAAGTGCTCTGCCGACTGAGCTACATGGGCAAGCGGTAAATCGACACACCAAGCTCAAAATTCTTATTAATAACACCCAGGTGAACCGAAGGGCAACCAGAGAGTACAAGAGAGTATAAAGGAAGATTGCAAGTTTCTGCTATCACTTTGCGTTCATTAATCAACTGACGCGAATAGCCACACTCAACATTTTTGCTGCAGCAATTTGCCACAAAATTATGTCAAAATATATTTTAATTTCAACGGCTTATTTCTCTTGACGCGGGCCAGTATAGAGACCTATACCGCCTTCATTATCACGCGTGAGCAGATAGCACGATGAGTGGTTCGAGTATTTGCTTCGCTAGAGCAAACGGAGGGATAGACATGATGAAAGCAATAGTAATCATGGGTGCGGTGGCATTATTAATGGTCGGATGTGGCAGCGAGAAGGGACAGCAAGGCGCTCCCGGACCGCAAGGACCGGTGGGGTCGCAGGGGTTGCCTGGGCCGGGACCGGTTGTTACGGGTGTTACGCCACTTCCGGGTGAAGTGAGCGCAAATCGAATTTCCCTACGCAAGGGACTGCAAGCCAAAGAGGCGGGATATAAGGCAAGAGTTAGAAAAGTAGCAAACGTTGAGCGTCACTTGCCGAACCTCAGCGATCTGAAGGAGAACGAAAACTGTGTTCAGCTTGTAGAATTGCCAAAGAAAACAGTAGCCGTCTTTTCTGCTGGGGCTTGCCCAGAAGGACGAGCAACTGCGACTAACATTGTCTTGAACCTTGATTATGATCGAGCCGAAGTCGATGGTGGCAACCTAAGATGGCCAGATACGGATCTGGTAGTAGGCCAACTAAGAACGACTGCCTTTACCAGAGGGCGAGACACCGAGACCATAACGGAAATTACCAGCCTCTGTGACGAAGACCTAAGCGACAAAGACCCAAGCGACAAAGCCCTAAAGTTGAGCCAAAAACGTTGTCGAGTGGAAGTCAAGGATGGCCGATTGGTCGGAATCACTAGATTAATTAAGAACGTTTGGTTGGGTGAAGAGGTTCGCAGAGAACTGGGAATGGACGAAAATTATCCAGCCCATGCGTCGGTCCAGCTGGTTAAATTCCTGCATCATGTAAGATCGGATGGAGAACCGAACAAGGCGAATACAGTGGAAACCAATTGGATTGAATTTTCCGATCATCCAACCCCACCGGAGGGCGGCATTCAACGCGGACTGAGCAGACTAAACGTCCTGCTGACCCCGTTCGACGTCGTACCATCCGACACGTTGTCCCCTACGCGGGACCCGGGCACAACAGGTGAACTGCACTTTAACCGAACCGACAATGCCGGCTTGATTGGAAATATCCTAACTCCGACATTTGGCGAAAGAAATCCGACCGTGGATGCCTCAGGAAAAAGAAAAATAGCAGCGCTTGATTGGCGCTTTTGGACTGAAGGTGCTGTTAATGTGCCGGTTGACGAACAGAATAGGCGTCAGCTTTTGGAAATACATCGATTGGGCACCACGAACTTCTTTAGGGAGACGTACAGCTCTTTCCGAATTGACATGATGGATTCACTGGACGTTCCACTACCAGGAAAGCGGACTTTCGAGGGTGTTTCAAGTAATGCGGGCGCAGATGTGGTGATTCCCAAAGAGCTAAATGACAAATTCAGGGCAACTGCCACAAATCCCTTACCAGGGAGAACACCATCAAAACCCATTAACATAAGTAATAACTGCGCATTTTTCGAAGAGCGTTTCACGGGAGAACAACTGGGAACCAACAAGTTGCTCACCGACAAGTGGATTACACTTTTTGGTCGACCTTGCCCAACCGATGGTCGGAAAGCGGCTTTAGAAAAAAATGAAATCTCTCGACCACATCGGGGATTCTTCAGAGCTCCGAACGGCGCAAAGGAAAAAGCCGCTGTGCAGTTGAAGCTGAGAGGCGAGCAGTATCTTGTATTTCCCAGTGCAGCGGGGGATATCCTAGTTGGCCGTTATGAGTGCAAGGAAAAGAAAACAACGGGATTTCCACCTTATGGCGGTGTGTCCAGAGAGTGCGCAATCCTTGATCTCTGCACACGACACACTGTCCATCCAGATCCCACGCCCGTATGGGATTCTTGGCAGTATTGTGCTGTGGCAGCAAATGACAGCCCCGATCCTGCTGCAGTTACGGGTGGCGAAATTACGAATATACTCGATCAAAAGACCGGTTCGCCATTGCGTAAGTAAAACATTCAATCAAAGCAGTTCCCGCCCTTCAAGGCGGGAACTGCTTTCCCTTGTGGGCAAACTTCCCCCCTTCTCAAACACTCCTCAACAACAAAAGGTAGGCCATACCTTTGTGCCTTTTTGAACAAAAGGTAGGCCATACCTTTTGGTTTACCTTTTGGTTATCCCTTTTGGTTGCTAAGTTTCGGAGCGAATGGCCCAATCAGTGAGGAGTTGCCCCTTAGTGAATTCAAATTGGGAATCGAGTGTGCCAAGAAGTTCGTCGCAATGGGAAGAGTTTTTTGCGCTCTCTTCCACTCTCAAGCAGGTTTGAGCGAGCAACTTTGCACCGATATTTGCGGCACTACCGCGTAGCTTATGAGCAAGTCGTGCGGTTGCTGTGCAGCGATTCCCGGTAAGCCACTGGTTTTTCCGAATTTAGGTTCGGCCGCATCGTTTCCAGCTTGATCTGGATGTAAATTGCC
>JACQOU010000175.1 GCA_016207775.1 Deltaproteobacteria bacterium | reverse complement strand
TCTTTCACGTAGGCTTCTTCTTATGGAAGAAAGAGCCCGTATGAAAGAGCAGACTCTTTCTAAGATCGAAGAGGGGATGGTTACGGAAGGAGTCATTAAGAATCTTACTGAGTATGGAGCCTTTATTGATTTAGGTGGTCTGGATGGCCTGCTCCATATCACGGACATGTCCTGGGGAAGAATTAAACACCCATCCGAGTTGTTCAAAGTTGGAGATAAAATTGGAGTTAAGGTTCTAAAATACGACGAAGAAAAAGAACGTGTGAGCTTGGGCTATAAGCAATTACAGCCCGATCCATGGAATACGGTGGAAGAGCGTTATTCAATTAGTATGCGTGTAAGAGGGAAGGTGGTCAGTCTGACTGACTACGGTGCCTTCGTGGAGCTTGAGCCAGGAGTCGAGGGTCTGGTGCACGTGTCAGAAATGTCTTGGACCCAAAGGGTGAAACATCCTTCCAAATTAGTTAACGAGGGTGATGTTGTAGATGCCATTATTCTGGATGTTGATAAAGGCAATCGCCGAATTTCCCTCGGTATGAAGCAGATCGAGCCCAATCCTTGGGATATTATTACTCAGAAATATCCGGTTGGAAGCAGGCTCAAAGGGGTCGTCAAGAACACGACGGATTTCGGTGTGTTTGTTGGGGTTCCTGAAGGGGTGGACGGCCTCGTTCACATTAGTGACATTAGTTGGGAGAATAAAGGGGCTGACCCCAATACCTTGTTTAAGAAAGGTGATGAAATTGAATGCGTCGTTCTTTCTATCGATAAGGAAGCCGAGAAATTCAGTTTAGGTATCAAGCAGCTGGTTGACGATCCGTGGAAATCCGTTGCTGACAAGTATCCCAATGGTACACGGGTAAAAGGTAAAGTAACACGCATTGCTGACTTTGGGGTTTTCCTGGAAGTTGAGCAAGGGGTAGAAGGTTTGCTGCATATTTCAGAGCTTGATACGGACGGTAAGGCAAAGGAAAAGTTGAAAACTTTGCCGGAGGGTTCTGAAATCGAGTGTCTTGTCACAGCGGTTGACATGAAAGAACACAAGTTGTCGCTTTCGGTAAAAGCTCTGCATAAGGCGGAAGAGAGAGAAAATATTCGCCATTATGCTAAGACAGCCAGTAGTTCTCGTGCCAGCCTTGCGGATCTGATGGATGAAAGTATGGCTCAAAAATTAAAAGAAGCGGCCATCGGTGCAAGAAAAGAAGAAGCACCCAAAGAGGAGCAAACCGAAGAAGCGAGTAAGAGCACTTCCGAAGAGCCGGTAGCATCATCTGATAGCGAGCCGGACGATAATGTGACATGAAATTCCTGTATCGGCTGTTTTCCATTCTGGCTGGGATTTTTGGCGTTCTTATCGTCCTTTTCATCACGGTTGTCGTTTTCCTGAAAATTAGAGAGGCTCAGCAACGCAACAAAGGGTTTATCGGGGTGATCGATGTTGCGGGTGCTATTTATAGTGCTAACTCCATACTGGAAGAACTGAATGATTTGCTCGAAGAACGTGGCTTAAAGGCAATCATTGTCCGAGTAAATTCACCCGGTGGTCTCGTTGCTCCTTCACAGGAGATCTATGAAAGTTTGAAGAGAGCGGATCAGAAGGTCCCTGTTTTCATATCCATGGGTCCGCTCGCAGCAAGTGGGGGGTACTACTCAGCTTTAGGGGGGCGAAAAATCTACGCGAGCCCTGGTACCCTAACTGCTAGCATTGGGGTCATCATGGAGTTTGCCAATACCGAAAAGCTTTTCCGGTGGGCAAAGATTGAACGGTACACTCTTAAGGCGGGCAAATTTAAGGATGTGGGCACTCCATTTCGCGACATGAAGCCAGAGGAACGTGAATTGCTTATGCAGATGCTTACTAATATCCACCTGCAGTTTAAAAATGCAGTGAGGGAGCGGAGAAAACTCTCGGCCCAGAGTGTGGACGCTATAGCAGATGGTCGCGTGATGACAGGGGAACAAGCATTTAAGGCAGGACTCGTAGACGAGCTTGGGGGGTTTGAAAAAGTGCTTGCCGATAGCAAGAAACTAGCGGGGCTTCCAGATTCGGCCCATGTTCAATACCCGTCCTCCAAAAGTGGGTTGATTCGCAAACTTTTATTGGGAGAAGATAATTCAGAATCAATCACTCAGATGGGGGCCCTCCTTAGTAACACTTTGAAGCGCTCAAGCGGTGCGCGTGTTCTTCTGCTTGCTCCTCTTCTAGACTAAGGGCCTATTTGGTTACTTTCCTATTAGCAAGGGAGCGGCAATTCTTCCAGAGAGCTGTCTTTCAGGACGGAATAAAATTCATTGTGAGTACAGTCAATGGTGAGCGGAGCGATTGCAATGTAGCCCTCTTGGATTGCTTGGCAATCTGAGAGTTCGCTTTTTTCAAAACCCATATAGGCTCCACCGATCCAGTAGTAATCTTTCCCTCGGGGGTCCTTTCTACGGGTGACTTCATTTGCATAGTACCGAAAACCCTGACGCGTAACTCGGATACCGGATATCTTATCAGGTTCCAGATTTGGAATGTTAACGTTCAGTAAAGTGTGTTTGGGAAAACGAGTGTTCAGCGTCATTCGCACAATCCGGCTGGCAACTTGCGCAGCCATTTCAAATTTGTAGGGTTCATTAAGCGCGTTTGAAGTCGTTTGCCTCAAGTCGACGATTGAGAAGGCATAGCTCGGAATATTCATCAGAGCCCCTTCACGAGCGGCGGCAACAGTGCCTGAATAGTGAACATCGGTTCCTAAATTTGCTCCTCGATTGATGCCTGAGACAATCAGGCCAGGCGGTTCCTTGAGGATTTCACGAATCCCTAAGTAGATACAGTCCGCAGGGCTGCCTGTTGTGCTATATCGGTTTTTATCAACGTGGAAAATTCGAAGGGGCTTGTGCAGAGTCAAAGAGTGGCCCGAAGTACTCCGTTCGCGATGAGGGGCAACAACGACAACTTCTCCCGCCTCACTCAGCGCATTCGCCAAGGCTGCAATGCCAGGGCTGTCAATGCCGTCATCATTACTTATGAGGATTTTCATTTTGTTCCCTTACTCATCAAATAAGTTTCAATCAGTGTTTGAAGTTCGCCATCTAAAACCGAATCAACATCTCCAACCTCAAGGTTTGTTCGATGATCTTTTATTAGCCTGTACGGATGCAAGACATACGATCGAATTTGGCTTCCCCAGGCGATTTCTTTTTTAGTATCCTCTAGCGCTTGCCTTTCCTGAGCTTTTTTCTCCAGCTCTTTTTCATACAAGCGAGCCTTTAAGATCTTCATTGCCAAGGCCTTATTCTGGTGCTGCGACCGCTCGTTCTGGCATTGAACAACGATGCCCGTAGGAAAATGGGTTAGCCTCACCGCCGAGTCTGTCTTGTTCACATGCTGTCCACCGGCGCCTCCAGCCCGAAAGGTATCTATCCGTAAATCTTTTTCTTGAACCTCGATCTCGATATCTTCTTCAATGTCGGGAAAAACAAAGACAGATGCAAAAGAAGTGTGCCTGCGATGGTTTGCATCAAAAGGGGATATCCGCACCAATCTGTGCACGCCTACTTCGGCCTTTAGAAGGCCATAAGCATGGGCTCCTTGAATTGTAAAAGTAGCGGATTTAATGCCAGCTTCCTCTCCCGATTGTGTGTCCACTAGCTGAGTACGAAAATTACGGTTTTCGCAGTATCTCAGATACATTCGGAGTAACATTTGAGCCCAATCTTGTGCCTCGGTACCCCCAGCGCCAGCGTTGATTGAAAGGATGGCATTTGCTGAGTCATTAGGCCCCCCCAACATTTCGTCTATTTCAATCGCACGGACCTTAACCTGCAGTCTTGTTATTTCATTAACCACTTCTTGAAGGTTTTCGTCTCGGCAGTCCTCGGTTGCCAGCTCGATAAGAAGATGTACATCGCTGAGGCACGTCTCAGCGTCGTGAAGTGTCTGCAATGACTGTTGAAGGGTGCTCTTCTCTTTTAATGTAGATTTT
>JACQOU010000179.1 GCA_016207775.1 Deltaproteobacteria bacterium | reverse complement strand
GCAACCATTCGTTGTATTTTCTTCAAGAAAAGTGGCTGATCGTTCCGATAATACGCAAGGACGTTCTGTGGGTTCATCCATGAGTTTTATCGGTTTACTTATTTCGGCCCTGGTTACCGGGCAGCTTGCGTTAGCAGACGCTCCAAATAGTGGGTGGAAATTTTCTCAGTCCTGCTCATCGTATGGTACCAAGAGCAGGGGAGCGTTTAGTGGACAAATGTCAAACACTTTTGCTGCGGGCGGCAGAACAGCTTGCTCCCGCACTGGAAGTCGATTTACAAAGTTTTCCTTTACGTCTTTTTCCGGTGAAGAGCCCAATCCGGCCTTATTCAATGCAAATAGCGGGGAGTACGAAGTGTTCTCAGTCGATACAGGTGACTTCATGGTTACGCCCCCGCTTTTGTCTCTTGAAAAGCAACCGATCTTCACAGTGAACGCGAGCTGTCCAACCAAAGCCACCACTGTGAATTGGATCACGTCTCAATGGACCGATGCAGAAACGACGAGCCTTCAGAATACGTATCTTTTGGGGACAGCCTCGATTGCTGCAAATACCGGCGCGCTCACCATCACAGGACAGTACGACGTCAGAGGAACGGGCTATTGGTTGGGTGCTATTGCAATGAATTTGGAGGACTGCTCAAATGGTCAGGCGGTTGCCACGGGCAGCGGAAATCTAGCCGGTACATTTTACTATAAGCCCGATGGAGGGGGTGTTTACAAAAGCAACTCCGGCAGAGCTTTTTTCATGATGCCACAAAAGAGTATGGCGACATTCGATTTTTCAAACAAGACCTTTCAGGGCATTTTATTTAATTCCCAGTCCGCTGGAAGCGTGAAACAAATCCAGGTGTCCTCTGATATCAACGGTACCGTTTTTACGGTACGACCTTTTACCGATGTGTCTGCAGGGGTGGTTGGGAATAGTTTTATCGATACTATTTCCATTTCCAATGTGAACTATCCGGTCAATGGGATGATGATTGGTACGGTGACGAGAACAGGGACCGGAGCGGGCGGACCGACAAAAATTGGCTGCATTGTGAATAAACATTTGAGCAAAGGGCTTAGAGTCATTTGCAGTGGACAATCTCCCAATGACCGAACACTACCGTATAACGTCACCTTTAATAGTGAGGCAGACAGCTCCTCAATTTGTCCGGCGAACTATGTGCTGGTAAGGGGGAGTGTCGAAGTGGGTGCTCCGAGCGATTTTTGCATTGCAAAGTATGAGATGAAGATTCAAGGAAAAGATGAAGGTGACCAACTATTAGTTCGTGGGCCCCGCTATGATTCCGCCTGGGTGGCCGAGTCAAGGGCAACCGGCACGCCGTGGGTACGCATTACCCGGGATAATGCCATTTTAGAGTGCCAGTCACTGGGGATAGGCTATGACCTAATGACGAATGGTCAATGGCAAGCAACTGCGAGGGATATCGAGCTGGCGCAGAATGAAGCAGGTGATTATCTAAACTGGAGTAATGGCAGTATCGAAGGTGCCAACGCTATCAACCGAGGGCATTCGGACGGTTCGCCTCAAAACAGCCTTGCCGCAGGCACAGATAACAATCCATGCGCTGGGACAGGGAATGCAGGCTGTGGGTCTAACTCGCATGTGAACTTTAATCAGAAACGAACGCATACCTTGAGCACGGGTGATGTGATTTGGGATCTCGCCGGAAACGTGATGGAATGGGTTAAAGATAACAACATGAGCGCTCAAGGTCGACACGGCTATTTATCGGAAAAAACATGGGATGGGAGGCCGGATGCACGAGAGACACCGGCATCGAAACTAAAGTGGGGGCCGTCGGGAATCTATACTGCAAAAAGAAGTGGTGAATATGGTGGTTTGGGCTATGGCTATCTGAACTTAACTCGAAGTGCCCTGCAATCAGTTCCTTTAGCGATTATGCGGGGCGGGCGCTATTATCAAGATCTCACTCAATCTGGCATCTTCTATGTATTTCTCGGGGCAACGCCGGCGAGCAGTGGTCCCACAACTGGCTTCCGCTGCTCATTCAACCCGGAAGTTGTAGTTGTACTGGGTCGGGTTCGTGTGACATTTTGATCCGGCGCGACTTGCACTCAGCGCTTGACTGCCTCCTGTTCCTTCACTAACGGATCAGAACAACAAGTATGCAGGGTTTTTTCAGAAGCGGGGACGGAACCGCAATTTATTATGAATCCTCAGGCGAAGGCAGACCCTTGATTTTTTGTTATGGGCTTGTCTGCAGCATTGATCACTTGCATTTTCAGATTGAGCATTTTTCTCAAAGGTATCAGGTCATCGCGTTTGACTATAGAGGGCATCACCGTTCGTCGACACCCCAAAATGATCGTAATATTACGCTCGAATGGTGTGCAAAGGATGTCCAAGGCTTAATCCGACATCTCGGGCTTAAGGAGGCGGTTTGTATTGGACACAGTATGGGAGTACCCATTTCTGTATTGCTGAGTGCACTGGAGCCGCAGGTTCTCAAGGGACTGGTACTTATTTGTGGCTCTGTGGGCAATCCTTTTAAGCGCATGTTTTATTCCGATAAGCTCAATGCGTTTTACGAAGTGGTGAGTCGCCTTTATGATGCTGCCCCAGAGGTTGCTATGAAAGTTTGGAAGAAGCTCACGGATCAGAATCGGTTGAGTTATTTCATTGCATCGAAGTTCGGTTTCAATCCCACCCTGGCTGAAGAAAGAACGATTCGGATGTATCTGGAAGGCGTGAACCAGACGCCCGTATCGACGTTTCAGGCCTTACTTCGCGACTATACAAAATTTGAAGGAGCAAGACTTCTTCCGGGTATTCAGTGTCCAGCTCTTGTGATAGCGGGTGACAAAGACTGTATCACTCCAATCGATATTCAGGAGGATATGTGTCATCGGATTCCAAACGCTGTTTTTTCCGTGATCCCGGATGGGAGCCATAATGCTTTGACAGACTTGCCGGAAGTGGTTAATGGTCGAATCGATCGTTTCCTGGAAACCATTCAGTATGTCTAGATTGTTTCTGTTGCTGGTGGCTTTTTTATCGGGTTGTGCGCACGTCCAAAAAAAACAATTCGTTCCAATGGAGGAGAGACTATTTTGGCAGGACCAGCAAACGCGTCAGTCCGAGCTATCTAATCTTTCTGCCAGCGTGGAAGTCCTTTATGAAGGCGATAAGGAAAAATTGAGAGGAAAGGGCAAATTCGTAGGCCAATTGCCGGACCGATTTCACCTAATGCTGCATGATATGTTGGGACGAAGTCAGTATGTTCTTAACCTTTTGGGCAACCAGTGTATCGCCCATTACCCTACCGAGAAGTTGACTTACGTCGATCCAAACGCCGGGCGCACCTATATCCGGCGCTGGATGGAAACTGAACTGAGCCTGGTGGATTTCTATCATTTGTTGCTTGGAATTTTTTCAAGCAAACCGTCTCATTTCAGCTCATGGAAGTGGGACGAGCGCCAGGGGCTTTACTGTGGTCTCATCCATCTCAATTCAATTCCCATTGAAGTTTTTGTCGATCCAAAGATGTCCACAATCCATTCCATCAAGTTTCACTATCCCAAAAATTTGGTTACCATTCGCTATAGCGATTTTACTCCTCAAGGAAACTTTTGGTTTGCGCATTCTGTTCGCTTTGAATCGCAGTTACCCTCTACGATTATCGAAATACAATGGGAAGATGTCGCACCGTGGAAACCACACGGGACAAACCCCTTTGATTATCCGGTGCCTCACGGCAGCCAGACCATTATTCTCAAAGAACCTTCTCAACAAGCCAAACCTGTGAAAGAATAAGACCCAATGAACACACAGAAAGCAAAGCAAAGGGAAGCTATTTCAACGCTGGAGAGCCTCCTCGTTTCTCAGAGGCTGCTGAGTCCGGAACAGGTAGTGCAAACACACAGCTGCATGGCGCAGACTGACGTTAATTTCGGAACGGCCCTCATGTATCTGCAGCTCTTGCCGGTTTCAGTCATTGCAAAAGTTCTTCAAGAAAAAGCCGGGATTCCATCCGATATTTCTGCGGAACTGATTGCCAGTCCGGGAATGAAAAGAGTAATTACTGCAGAGAAAGCCAAAGCTCTACAGGTTTTTCCCATTAGTTTTATCGAAGAGTCGGGACAGCGTGTATTGCTTCTGGGAATGACTGACCCGTTGGATACTTTTTCACAGGCAAAGGTGCACGAAATGTGCCGTCTGAAGGTTCAGCCCATGTTTGTGACATTAGAGCAATTACAAGCCCTGTACCGAACCACTTACCATACTGGTTTGGAAATATTCCCTCCTGAAATAACCGCATTTAACGAGAAGACTGCACGCAGTCGCGCTGCCACGGTAGTGTCGTCGACTGAAACAAGAAAGAGAGTATCCCAGCATCTCCCGAGCGACCATGCCTACCTTCAAGCTCTCATTGCCCTGCTCGACAGGAGAGGGATCATCAGTGTTGATGAGCTAAACCGCAAGGCTGCAGAATTATGCTCCTAGAAGTTGAGGACCTTAGAACACACTTTTACACCGAAGAGGGGGTTGTGAAAGCTGTGGATGGGGTGTCCTTTTCGGTCGACAAAGGGAAGACACTTTGCCTTGTGGGTGAGTCAGGTTGCGGGAAAAGCGTGACTGCACTCACTATCATGGGGCTTATTGCGCGTCCGCCCGCCCGGATTATGGGTGGTGAGATACGTTTCGATGGCCGTGATCTTCTTAAGTTGACCGCCTCACAACTGAGAGAAGTCAGAGGCAATGATGTGGCAATGATTTTTCAAGATCCAATGACTTCTCTTAATCCCGTCTATACGGTTGGTTTCCAAATAGCCGAAGCCATGCAGGTCCATCGACCGGAGCTTTCCACTTCCACTGTCAGGGCCCGTTGTATTGATCTTCTCAAGCTGGTGGGCATCCCGGAGCCGGATCGCCGGTTCGAAGATTACCCCCATGAACTGAGTGGGGGTATGAGACAGAGGGTAATGATTGCCATGGCTTTAGCATGTGATCCCAAAGTACTGATCGCCGATGAGCCTACTACGGCACTTGATGTGACCATCCAGGCCCAGATCCTGGCCCTCATTCGGCGATTACAAACCGAACTGGGGATGGCCGTCATTCTTATTACGCACGATTTGGGAATCGTGTCGGAAATGGCGGATGAAGTAGTGGTGATGTATGCGGGCAAGGTCATCGAGAGGGCGGCGATGGCGAATCTTTTTGGTCAGCCGCTTCATCCCTATACAAAAGGGCTTTTGGATTCAATTCCCATTCTCGGTTCTAGCGTTCAGTCGACAAAATCGCGTTTAAGAGCGATTGGCGGGTCGGTCCCCAGTCTTTCCAATCTTCCGCCAGGCTGCCGATTTCAGGACCGGTGTCAGCTCGTTAAGCCACATTGTCGACAAGCAGAACCTAATCTGGAAACCAAGAGAACGGGGCATTTGGCAAGTTGCTACGAGGTGAGCGTTGCAACCACTCATTGAAATACGCAACCTCATCAAGCTTTTTCCCGCAAAGAAGAGACTGTTAAAAAAACAGCAGTTCGTCCATGCGGTTCAAGATGTCAGCTTTTCTATTCGTAAGGGTGAAACCCTGGGGCTGGTTGGAGAATCTGGGTGCGGAAAATCCACTCTGGGGCGCTGTCTTTTGCGGCTGATTGAGCCCACCTCAGGGAGCATTTTTTTTGACGGACAAGAATTGAATAGATTGCCTCAGTCGCAAATGAAGCCGTTTAGACGTAAGATGCAGATCATTTTTCAGGATCCATACTCCTCATTAAACCCGCGGATGACCATAGGGAGCATTATTGAGGAACCTTTGATCATTCACAGGCTTTTCCCTGGCAGGCAGGCCAGACATGGTCGAGTCCTGGAACTTCTGGATTTGGTCGGTTTGCAGGCTCAGGCAGCAAGCCGCTACCCACATGAATTCAGTGGCGGACAACGGCAGCGAGTGGGAATTGCCCGGGCATTGGCTGTAGAACCGCAATTTATCGTATGCGATGAACCGGTGAGTAGTCTGGACGTGTCTATTCAAGCTCAAATTATTAACTTACTCATGGATCTTCAAAGTCAGCTTGGCCTTACGTACCTTTTTATCTCGCATGACTTACGGGTGGTAGAACATATCAGCCACCATGTGGCTGTCATGTACCTTGGAAAGATTGTTGAAACGGCCAATGTTGCTTCATTGTATGCCAAACCGTCCCATCCCTATACGCAAGCTCTTATTTCCGCGATTCCGGTAGTCTCGGTCGATCATAAGCGCAGTCCTATTCTGTTATCCGGAGAGCCCGCAAAGACCACCGCTCCTCCTTCGGGCTGCCAGTTTCACCCGCGTTGTTTAATGGTTCAAAAGCGCTGTTCCGTTGAAACGCCCCTCCTGAAGGGTTTGAAAGAAAAGCGAACTCATCAGGTTTCGTGTCTATTGCTGGATTGAAAGGGGCATGCGGAATTTGAGCAGGACGTCTATGGCTTCCACGATCTCATCACGTCTCAAAGGAGCAAAAAGGACATCATGGACGCCCGCTGAGTAGGCTTTCTTGATTAAGGTTTTGTCTTTTGCAGAACGAGTATTGTCACAGACTAGGACGATGGGCACCGCAAGCTTCTCATGAAACTCCCGAATGATCTCTATAGGCTCACCCCAGGAAATGTTTGATTCTACGATAATCAGATCAGGCCGCTCAATAAGCAGGAAGTTTCGTAATTCTTCTTGGGAGCGCAGGTCACGCACACGAAGAAAAGGGGAAAAAAGAAGCAGAGTAAGCCATTGCCCCTCTTCTGTGACGTAAAAGACATTATAGAAGTGCAATCGATTCCTTCGATTTCGATACCGACACAAATCGATAACGTTAGAAACCATCACGATGGCCGTGCCCCCCTGATGACGGTCGTGACTCGACGGATTATTATTTCCCCCGTCTTCTATTCTAATGTTGTCATTTTAAGAAGCACAAGGAAATTTTTTATGCAGCCATTCGTTCTTTTAGGAGGGGCAAGAACTGTTTCAGCGCCGTATCATCTACAAGCGCATAGCCTTCTTTTTGCCGAATGAGGATTTTCTTTGTTGCCAAATGGGCGAGGCATTTTTCAATCATCGCTGTGTCGCTGCCAATGATTGCGTGAATATCTTCTGCAGTCATCAGGCAATCGGTTGGATGAGAGGCACCTTGTGCATTTTTGGGTGGGGTCGAAAGGTAAAGAATGCAATTGACCAGTCTTTCCATTTCATCCAGCGGTCTGAGAACTTCGAGTAGCCGGTTGGCCCTATCCAGTCTGTCGGCGGCTACCTGAAGGACTCGCATGACGAGATCAGGGATAACCACCTGGATAATCTTTAGGCTTTTTGCGTCGAATTCTAAAAGGACTGTTTCAGCATTTGCGCGTGCAGAGTAGGGTCTCCTGTACGGAGTGCCCGGATTTAAGATAGCCCTTTCGCCGATAAACTCTCCTGGACCCAGCTGGGCAGCGAAACGTTCTTCTGAGCCCACCGTTCGAAACATCTCAATGCTGCCATCTAAAATGATAAACATGGTATTACCCATGTCTCCGCCACGAAAAAGATAGTCTCCTCTGGTGAGTTGTCTTAAAAAGCGCTTGAGTCGACTATCAGCAAGATTATCTTTTGGAAAATCCGTCATTGTTCTTTATGCCGCCAGGCATTCTTTCAACGAGGAAATATGTTGTGCCAAGGCATTTTCATCGCGAAGGATATAACCGAGTTTTTGTTTGATGAGAACTTTCTTGGCTACCAGTTCTTCTAAACAATCGCCAACTTTTTCTTTATCCATGTTGATTGCGGAGTGAATGTCCTCCGCTGTCATAATGAGCTCGTGTCCTCCGCTCACTTTCTTGCTGTGGTACTGCGAAAAAAACTTGAGATAAAGAACTAACCGCTCCGCCTCTTCCTGTGACTGCAGGATGGTGATCATTTCGTTAGCTTGCTCGAGGCGTTCTGACAAAAGCGTCACCATTCGAATCAGAAAATCGGGTAGCTTGCCCTGAATTAATGACATGCTTTTTTTGTCAAACTCAAGAACGATGGCCTCTGTTTTTGCTTGGGCAGTGAAATTTCTTCTGTATCCGGCGTCTTTCAAGATGGCTTTCTCGCCAAGAATTTCCCCATCGCCAAGCGTTCCAATCAAAGCCTCACCGCGGATATTTTTCTTAAAAATCTGAACGGTACCGCTGACAATGATGTAGATGGTACTGCCGAAATCCCCGGCCTTGAATAGATATTCACCGGGGGAAACCACTTTAACAAAACGTTTCAGTACTGAATCGTTAAGGTTGTCAGACTGAATCATGGTTGAATGTCCTCTCTTTTTACTTTCGGAACAACTTTGTGAAATCATTAGTCAGATTTTGTCGCGTTTTGCCAAAAATCTGGCCCTTATAGCGTGTGGCGATTGAGGTTTTGACCCTGCCAAAAAATCCTCAAGGCTTTGCGGGTTCTACCGATACGAAGTTTAGAAACCTTTCTATGGAAAAAATACTTATTATAGAAGATAGCCAGGATTACCAGGCGGTCATACAGGCAGCTTTAGTGCCGGAATTTCGCGTTTTGACGGCTGACACAGGTAAAGCGGGCATCGACATGGCTCGCGAACACAAACCCGACTTGATACTGCTCGATATCAGTTTGGGCGAAGTCGACGGGTTTGAGGTTTGCCATCTGCTTCGATCACAGAAAGAAACTGCGGATATTCCGGTTGTGTTTCTTTCTTCACGTGGCGATGCACATAGCAAAGTGATGGGCTTCGACCTGGGAGCGGACGACTATATTCAAAAGCCGTTTGAGCCTGATGAGTTAAAAGCAAGAATCCGGGTGCGAATCAGACAAAATGTTGCTCGTCGGGAAGGAATGTCGGTATTTGAGCTCGCTGGTTTAAAAATAGATTTTCTTGGGCATCGTGTTTATATCCACGATAAAGAGGTTCCCT
>JACQOU010000174.1 GCA_016207775.1 Deltaproteobacteria bacterium | reverse complement strand
GTTGGTTCCTTTGCTTTTAGTAACCAGGAGCCAAGCGGGAAAAACGGGTTCTAAGGCCGCTTTTTCGACCGAAAAACCTAACTTAAATTCTGGCCAAATCTCTGTCGAACGAGCCCGGACAGCACACGTGTCAGTGACGGCTACGGCTGGCACTTTGTGTGGGAGCCCATTTGGTTTTCTACGCGCTGAAGCAGATCCTGCGCTTTTGTTAAGATGCTGTTCTTGTAAGTCAGGGCCTTTTGACTGCCTTTGATAAAACCACTGGCGAAATCAAAAGCAGCCAGCATGGTAGCCTTCTGTTGGCTCAGATTTGGTTTTTCAGCTCTTAATTTTTCAACCTTGCGTTTCACCATATCCGCGACTTCTCTCAGGTGTTCTTCGCTTTCTTCGCTGCACAGCATGTATTTTTGTCCGCCGATGCTTATTTCAATGGAAGCCATTAGAGTTCCTCCTCCCATTCTGAAAAAGAAAGTTTAAAACACGGACGAGGTGAAAGTAAATGCAAGCAGTGCAGAACACAGTGCTTAAGTTTGTTTGTCTTCTTGCCGAAAAGTTTAATGTACACCTGATAACCTTAAACCCAGCCCAAAATCCAGGAAGGAATGCAAAGATGAGCACTCCTTTTACTTCCTTAAGAGAGCTCGAGAAAGAAACTGACGCTGAACAGGTCCATAGTATCATCGTGGAAAAATACGAGCGGTGCTCGTTCTGCAACGCTAAATTGCTGTTTAGCCATGATTTAAACTTGCACCATTTTCAAGTAATCGAGATGGGCCGCTGTCCCGCTTGCGGAGTGGCCATGCGCCCCCGAAAATACACGCTGCATTGAGTTCCTTTCAAATTTGACAAGGCACTGAGTTTATCGGCTTGGTTCGCGTAAAAAAAGCCAGGCTCCCACTGCAGCGCTTGCGAAAAACATCAGGACGGAAAGCCATTGGCCCATCGATAGGCCCAATACCAGATAACCGACCTGCGCGTCAGGTTCCCTGAAGAACTCAACGAAAAAGCGGCATAAGCTGTATCCCAGAAGAAAAACAATAGATATCTGACCGTCTCGCCTTAAAGTCTTCTTCAAGATCCAAAGTAATAAGAACAGCACCACCCCTTCCAACAAAAACTCGTACAGTTGCGACGGATGACGGGGCTGCGGACCTCCGTCACGAAAAATGACTGCCCAAGGGACGTATGAAACACGTCCATAAAGTTCGCCATTAATAAAGTTTCCAATGCGTCCCATCGCAAGGCCAGTCGGCGTGGCCAGAGCCATGGCGTCCGATAAGTTCCAAAAAGGAATTTTCTTTTTTCGCCCAAATAAAATGGCAGCAAAAATGGTGCCCATCAGCCCGCCGTGAAAAGAAAGCCCACCTTTGTACACTTGAAAAAGGTAAAAAGGATTAGCGGCGAGCGCATAGGGATCATAAACGAAACAATAAATGACTCGTGCACCCACCACCGCTCCAATCAGTAACCAAAGAATGAATTGGTCCATCTCATCGGCGGTAAATTGAAAACGATCTTCTTTAGCAAGTTTCCGCAGAATGGTTCGGCCGACAAGGAAGGCACCGACGTAAAGCAACGAATACCAACGTATTTGAAGAGGCCCCCAGAGTCGAATAAGAACAGGATCGATGTCCGGTTGGTGGAGGTAATGCGGCATGAATAGTTCTTTCCAAAAAATGATTTATACCACAAAAATCTTCTATCTTGCAGCCATAACGAAAGTTGTTTGTAAAGGTATAATTGAAGCGGGTTTCCGCAAAAGAAACCTTGCCCCTAAACTCGTTTGCTCCTATATTTTTTATTTCTTGGGAATAATCCTTTTGAAAAGTAGTGAATGAACTCTATGAGGAGGAAAGAATGAATAAGAACGAACTGATTGCCAAAGTGGCAACGGACACTCAGATGACGAAAGCTGATTGTCAGAGAGTGATTGAAGCTACGTTGGAAGCAACAAAAAAATGCCTCAAAAAAGGCGAAGAAGTCAGACTTATCGGATTTGGCACATTTGTGCGGGCAAAACGAAATGCTCGCCGCGGCCGCAATCCACAAACCGGCAAGGAAATCCAGATTAAGGCTCACTGGGTTCCTCGTTTTCGTCCCGGCAAAGAGTTCAAGGATTACGTTCGTTCCTAATAAGTTGTCCCGGGCTCTGTGGATATCTTATTTTTATTTATCTGCAGAGCCCGAACGGCTCCTACCGTTTTGCTTCCTCCCTGCGCAGATCAAGCACCAATTGCTTCCTCCCAGCGTAGATCGGCACCAAAAGGGAAAATGAAGTTTTTGTACTTTTGGCATTTCTTGACTATCGAGGGGGTTCAACCCTAGGATTATTCCGCTGAATTCGGACACGGGGACAAGCCCATACCAGAGCTATCCAGTTTTTTTGGGGAGCAAATGTTGGCAACCTGCCTAACAAAGGAAAAGAGAAAATGAAAGATACTAAGCAGCTGGAATCGGTTTCTGTTCGTTTTGCTGGTGATTCCGGCGATGGCATGCAGTTGGTGGGTGATCGTTTCGCCACGTTATCAGCAGGAGTAGGCAACGACGTCATTACTTTTCCGGATTATCCGGCAGAGATTCGGCCGCCGGTAGGGTCGGTCGGAGGAGTTTCGGGTTATCAACTTAATTTGGGCTCGCATGTGTATACATCCGGAGATTACGCTGATGTGCTCGTCGCCATGAACCCAGCCGCAGTGAAAGCCAATTTGGGGATTTTGAGGAAAGGCAGCACTATTCTTGCGAATCTTGATGCTTTCAATGACAAGAATCTTGAAAAAGCCGGGTTTACTTCAAATCCGCTTCAGAACGGTGAGCTTAAAGACTACAACGTGATTGGCGTTCCGATGGTAGCCGAAGTTCGAAATGCCCTGAAAGGTACCTCTCTGGGGGCCAAAGAAATTGAGCGTTGCAAGAATTTCTTTGCACTCGGCCTGACCTCTTGGTTGCTCAGTCATCCGGTCGAACCCACCCTGCGATGGTTAGAGAAAAAATTCCAGGGCAAACCCGATATTATTGATGCGAACAAGAAAGCAGTGCAGAGTGGTTTTGAATTTGGAGAAAGATCGGAGCTTTTAACGACCCGTTATGCAATTTCAAAGCCTGCAATTCGAAAAAAAGCAGGTTGTTATCGTTACGTCATTGGCAACAGTGCAGTGGCCTTTGGTTTGATGACCGCCGCCGATCGAGCGGGACTTCGCTTATTTCTGGGCAGCTATCCCATCACGCCTGCGTCGGAAATTTTGCAAGAGCTGAGCGGGTATAAGAATTTTCCTATTACTGTATTGCAAGCGGAAGATGAGATCGCTGCCATTGGAGCTGCAATCGGGGCGTCTTTTGCTGGGGCACTGGCGGCTACTTCGACATCCGGCCCGGGATTGGCTTTGAAAGGTGAGTTCATCAACCTGGCTGTCATCGCTGAGCTGCCTCTTGTTATTATTGATGTGCAAAGGGCGGGTCCGTCTACAGGCCTTCCAACAAAAAGCGAGCAGTCGGATCTTTTCCAAGCGCTGTGGGGAAGAAATGGAGAGTCTCCGTTACCTGTGTTGGCAGCGAATACGCCGGCGGATTGTTATGCAGCCACAATTGAAGCGTGCAAAGTCGCGCTGAAGTACATGACTCCGGTTATGCTTTTGACTGACGGGTATCTGGCTCAGGGTGCACAGGCGATGAGAATTCCTGAACCGGACGAAATACCTAAGATAGAAGTGGCTGCTCGTCCCTCAAGCCCGAAGGATTGGCTACCCTATCAGAGAAACAAACAGACTTTGGCGAGATCCTGGGCTGCGGCCGGAACTCCCGGCTTTATGCATCGGGTGGGCGGACTTGAAAAAGAAGAAAACTCCGGGAAGTACACTACGGATCCGGTCAACCATCAAAGGATGGTGGAACTCCGGGCAGAGAAAATTATGCGAGTTGCACAGGAAATACCCCCATCCGAAATATTTGGCGATCCGAAGGGGAAGCTGCTAGTCCTTGGGTGGGGGAGCACTTTCGGTGCCATTCGAGGGGCTGTTCGAAGGTTACACGCCCAGGGGTTGCCTGTTGCACATCTTGATCTTCGATGGATTCATCCTTTTCCGCCGGACTTGGGAGCCATCCTCAAAAGGTTCGACAACGTATTGGTTCCTGAGAATAACTTGGGTCAACTGAACACGAAGCTTCGTTCAGAGTATCTGATCAAAACTGAAACTTTCCATAAGGTGCAGGGTCGACCGTTTACATCAGTGGAAATCGAAGAACGAATCAGAAAGATTTTGGGAGCCTAATATGATTGAACCGGTAAATGAAATAGAGCGTGGTGTTACAAGAAAGAATTACTTAAGCAGTATTGCTCCTCGCTGGTGCCCGGGGTGCGGATCGCATGCGCTATTCAAAAGCCTGACCGATGCATTTGCAGAGCTTAAGATTCCTAACGAAAAGCTCGCCGTTATTTCTGGAATCGGTTGCTCTTCCCGCTCTCCCTATTACGTGGAATCCTATGGGTTTCATAGCATCCACGGGCGGGCCCCCGCTGTCGCTCAGGGGGTTAAGCTTGCGAATCCTGAACTCTCCGTTTGGATTACAACGGGTGACGGTGATGCGCTTGCCATCGGCGGCAATCATTTTACGCATCTAATGCGCCGGAACCCCAACATTAAACTTATCTTGTTCAACAACGAAATATACGGGCTTACAAAAGGGCAAGCCTCTCCAACTTCATATGTTGGCCAGAAAACCAAAACGACCAAATTTGGAAATATCGAAAGACCCGTTCGTCCGCTCAGCCAGGCGATTTCCTCCGGGGCAACTTTTGCTGCTCGGTTGGCTGACACCGACGGCGCCCAAATGACGCGTGTTATGGTCGAGGCGGGAAAGCACAAGGGAGTTTCTTTCATTGAGGTTCTCATCAATTGCGTTATTTATGCTGATGGCGTCTGGGAACAAGTCAGCAGCAAGCAGTACAAGCCTGAAAATACTATTCGGCTTGAGCACGGCAAACCGATGCTGTTTGGAGTAAGCAGCGAAAAAGGGATTGTTTTGGAAGGACTTCGTCCCAAAGTCGTCAAAATTGGCGAGAATGGGATAACAAAAGAAAATATCCTCGTGCATGACATTCACAATCCCAACTTGTCTTACATTCTTGCCAATATGACCTTTCCCGAGTTTCCAATGCCCTTGGGAATCTTCCAGCAATTGGAACAACCCTGCTACGATGATCTCATGCAGGACCAAGCTCAAAGCGTGACTGCTAAGTTAGGCGAAGGAGACATCTTCAAATTGCTTAAGAGCGGCGATATCTGGCGAATCGACGAAAACGGTACTGTGCATTCTGCTTAACCAAAATAGTTGGGTCATTCCATTTTGATAGATCTCACTGTAAAATTGCAGGGTGTTTCGACTTACACTCCTTTTTTGTGCCTGCGAACACTTCATCACCTGCGCGCTATTGGCCCTTCCTTCGCTAGAGTTGATCGACGATTATACTTTTCCGGCGGAGACACATTTTAAAGAGACGACTATTGGTGGGCTTTCGGCACTTCACTATGATGCGAATACTGCGACGCTATATGCCCTTTCGGATGATCCAGGTGAAGCAAATACTAAAGGCAGAGAACGTCCGAGGTTTTACGAATTTCAGCTTGATGTTGAGAATAAGAAACTGAAGCTCACCCCAACGGCCGTTCATTTTTTCACGCGACAAGGCATTCCGTTACAGCCAGGCTCAATCGATCCCGAAGCCTGGGTGCGGCTTTCAAGCGGAAATTTCTTAATAAGCTCGGAAGGACAACCCGCCATTGTTAAAAAAAAGAAACAGGGTGAAAGTGTTCCGCCCAACCACCCAGAAATTTTTGAAGTGACAGGTAAAGGCGAAATCTTGAAACAATATCGCCTGCCCGGTCGCTATGAACCTAATGATTGGTCCGAAGCAAGGGGTTTAAGTCCCCGGCAGGGAATTGAGGGCCTAGCCCCAGCTCCACCTTCCATTGGCGAAGTGGCGACTTTAACGGAAGGAGCTCTCTCTCAGGATTCAAAGCTCGAGCCGGCTCATCTACGCTTAGGTATCTGTTCACGGCTCGCGAGCATGCTTGACTGCAAGATGGAATATGTCTATCTGCTTGACCCTCTGGAAAAAAAGCTCGGCTTTGTTCCGACAGTTAAGGATAGCGGAGTTTCCGATCTGTTATTCACGCAGGATAACGAATATTTTTCTATCGAGAGAAGTTATTACACGGATGAGAAAATCAGCAGGAATATTATTAAGCTTTATCGGTTTAGGGTCCCGGAAAGGGCCACTAACGTGGCAGGGAAGGATACACTTTCTGCATCAGATGTTGCACTGCGGAAGGAACTTGTTTTCAACTTCGATTCGATTTTGGCAAAACTCAAACCCGCGCCCGCTCAAGTTCATCACGTCCTCGACAATGTCGAGGGCATGACGTTCGGTCCCAAGGTTGATGGGCAATCAACACTTATCTTTGTGACAGACAATAACTTTAATCCTCGCCAGAGAACCCTGTTTTATTTTTTTAAGATAAAGCACAAAACTTAGGACTTCGGCACATCCATTGCATTCCTTGCATTTCTATAGGATGAGCAAGGAATGTTGATGAGTAATAGCCCAAGATTATACGGACTCGCTGTCCGATATGTGCCGGGCGTAGTGCTGCTTGCTTGCCTTATAGCCTATTCAGCACCGAACGAGGGACCGAACCCGACAGAGTCAGAGGGGAACTCAGTCATTGACGTTTTTGTTCCGGGAAGAATGCATGCGTTAGACTTTGCCAACCGATTAATCGCTGAGCTTAAGTCTCTGCCGCAGGGTCAACACCGTGTGCATGTCTATCATGTGGCTGGAAAAAAAACTCACCCAAGTTTGTTGCCAATCATCCAGCTCCTTTCAAAAGCTGGAATTGAGGTGCGAGGGACTCTTCTCAGCCCGGAAGCTTTATATCGGCGAGAGGCCGAGCTTGCGGGAAAGCTTCCCAGTGAACAGGAATTGAAGGCCTTCTTAGTATCGTATGAACAGAGTGGTGAGCCACTGTCTGAAGTGAAAAAAACAAGTCTTCTTTCCCGGTTTTCACCCGCGGCCATTTTGCGTCGGGTAAATGAACTTAAGAACCGATTCTTTGGATTGCCTCAAGGAATAGCATTCTTCGAGCATTTTGTGGAGAGGAAGGGGACCGGCGAATTAGCACGGCGATTTCCTCCTGATATGGATACGACTAAGCTGGCAGCCTACATCACTCTAGGGGGCAATTTAAATTTAAGCGGTACCATGCTGCTTGAGAAGGTTAAAACAGCTGATTTTGAACACGTACTGGCTGCAGCGGCGGAGCCCGAGTTCGTTGTGACAAACGCGATTGTGGCTGCCTGGGTTTTTGGATTTGTTTATTTTCAAAGAGAAGTGAGTGCTTTTAAACTGCAAGGCCACTCTGTGTGGCTGGACGAAAATGCTCCTGCCGGCGACCAGATAAAGATTGCCCGCAGTAAAAGTTTTTTTTCAGCCTCTTCAATTGTGCAGGAATGGACCCTAAACGCACTGATCCTGCTGGCTGTGTTTGGCCTGGATGATTTTTTGGGGCCACGAATGCTTAATGGAATGCTCAACGGAGTGTTGAGTGCTTATTCTTACTTAGCGGCTGAACACTGGAAATCGGATCTGTTGCTTCAAGAAGAAATGGCCCGCAAGGCGGGCGACAAAGAAACAGCTGACCGTTTAAAAAACCGGGCATGGTGGATTGCTTTTGCCTGGTGGAATCTTGTTTTTCCCTTCATGAAGAATACTCACTTATTGCTTACGGGAAAGTATGAAGAGCCGAGTCAGTGGCTCATTGCGCTTCCCTTTCTTTGTGTGGGCACCGCCTGTCTGATATTGGAGACCAAACTATTGAATCGCCCAACACGCTCCCTAAAAGATTTTTTTAAGACAATATTTCACAAATTCAAAAGGCGCGAACCGGAAATCATTGAGTGTCCGGACCTAATTGTCCTCGAAAACTATCGTTTGGTTGACCAATAGTCTGTATTTTTCGTTTAGCTGATACCTGCGTGATTTCTTCGAAGGATTGGTCACAATCAGGAAACCGTTTTTTACCCATTTTTGGCAGAGATCGCGTGCGGTTCGAGGTTGAAAGCCAAAAAGCTCTCCAACCTGTGCAGCGGTGATTTCATCACTACTCTCAAAAAGGGAAAGCGCTTTGCGCTGACGAGGATCGAGCTGTCGTAAGACACTCGATTGATCCTGCTTCCCCTTGCTCGAGACCTCTTGCGCCCGTCTTTGGACAGCCTCAAACGACTCCGCCATTCCGACGCAAAAGTACTCTAGCCATTGGGTAATATCTGCTTCGGCCCGTCCCACATAGTAGTTATGGGATGGACCAACCGTAAGAGCCTCGTAATAGGCTTTAAGATCTCGAGCATAATATTCTTCAAGAGAATAGAATCCCTTGAGAGCGTACCCCCCCACGTGAAGAATAAGCGTTGCTAGAAGCCGTGCTGTCCGGCCATTGCCGTCATAGTAGGGATGAATTGTCGCGAACTGATAATGAGCCACCGCCGCTTGTAGGGGGCAGGGAATCACCTTTTTGCCGCTTTCACCAAGCCATTTCACTAGAGCAGCCATGAGTTTTGGAACATCCTTGGCCTGAGGAGGGAGGTAAACCATCGCCCCGCTCCGACTATCACGGATCACATTTTGGCCATCGCGATAGGGCGTAGCTTTAACCTTTCCACGTTTTCCACTCATCACAAGCGCATGCAATTCTTTGATCACCACTTCAGTAATCTTGAATTTAGGCTTGGCGGCGAGCTTCTCAAGCTTATCCAATGCATTGTAATAACCAAGAACCTCATTCTCGTCTCGTTTTCGTCCGGGGAAGTGTTCGGATTTCTGGATAACTCGCTTTGCTTCCTCGAGAGCAAGACGATTTCCCTCGATCTGGGTTGAATAGTGGGTTGAAAAAAGGCGCGCTGTTTCCCGAAGGCTAGCCTGAGCCTGTGCGGTCATCGGCAGATCAGCCACCGCTTGCTTTGCCGCTTCGATATGCATCAGTGCCTGGACGATCTTTGGAGTAATCGTAAATCTTGGCTGAAACACGGCAAATCCCTCTGCCGTTATTATGCCGTTAAACCGCCGTTAAATCTAGAGGTACTGCCTAGGCAGCCAGGGCCAGCGCATGAAATTACAGAACTACCCACTCAAACTTGATGGTGTACTGGCTTTCTGGAACTGTTCAAGCACGTCGAGTAATTTCTTTGCATTAAGGGGCTTACTAAAATAGCCATCCATTCCCGCATCAAGGCAGCGCTCCTCGTAGTTCTTTAAGGCATGTGCCGTGATCGCAATAATGGGTACTTTTGCCTTTCGCGGATCTGGCATAGCTCTGATGGTTTTGGTTGCCTCAAAGCCATCCAGGCGAGGCATTTGAATGTCCATAAGAATCGCATCAAAATCCATTGCCGCTAGCAGCGTAATCGCTTCATAACCGTCATTTGCTACGGTTATTTTATGTCCTCTTTTCTTGAGGATGGCTGTCAAGAGCATCTGATTGGCCGGGGTATCTTCGGCGAGCAAAATATTGAGAGGTTGGCAGGTAGGTTGGGTCTGCGCACCATATTGCAAATGACCCTGGGCTGGCACGGGTTTGCCTAGGAAGGCTGTAAAATAAAATGTTGATCCCTTTTTGAGTTCGCTGCGGACGCCAATCTCTCCTCCCATCAATTTAACAAGGCTCGCTGATATAGATAAGCCCAAACCGGTCCCTGAATATCGCCGAGAAGTGGAACAGTCTGCCTGCATGAAAGGTTCAAATATTTTTTGCTGATTCTCTGGCGAAATGCCAATCCCGGTATCTTCGATTTCAAACCGAACTGTAACCTTTTCCTCAGCACGCGATTGCTGAAGTACCCTAACGGTAACAGCCCCGCTTTCTGTGAACTTAATTGCGTTACCAATGAGATTCGTGAGCACTTGACGCAGTTTTAGGGGATCCCCGATAAAGACTTCTGCCATGAGTTCGTTTTCCACAATTCTTAACTCAAGACCTTTTTCAGTGCTTTTTACAGCGAGTACTTTTGCTGTATCGCGGAGCAATCTCTCCAGTTTAAATTCGGAAGTTTCCAAGTCTACTTTTCCAAACTCAATCCGGGAAAAATCGAGCAAATCATTGAGGATGGCTAGCAACGAATCTGAAGAATTTCTTACTGTTTGAAGATAATCCCGCACTTCATGCGACAAGCTTTCATCGAGAGCGAGGTCTGTCATTCCAATAATGGCGCTCATGGGAGTACGGAGTTCATGGCTTACGTTGGCCAGAAACTGGCTTTTTGCAAGGTTGGCCGCCTCAGCAACTTCCTTTGCGTTTCTAAGTTCCTTCTCAATTTCTCGCCTTGCATCCTCGGCCAAAAATTTTGTTAACGCCACTGCAAGATGCCCAGCGAGCCTTTCCCAAAACATAATCGACTGGACAGAGAAGATATTTTTTCGTTTGTCATTTAGCTGCAAAAGCCCCAATCGCTCCTCGCCAAAGTAAAGAGGAATGAGGGCAACCGATTCATAACCCTCATCCTTACACCGATTGGCAGTGCGAGTGAGCTGATCCGCTTCTGTGCTGGAGGTTAAAAGTTTTGAGATATTGTTTGTCCAAAAACTGCCTTGTGCGGTAAAGAAGGGTTTGGAAGGATTAAAGCGCCCTATGATAATGCTACCGCATATACATTTAGGCAGTGGGGGGCTAGTTTCATCAGCTAATTTACCGACGGTGGCGCATAGGTTGTTTTCGGACGAAATGAAATCTGCATGGAAACCGACGGTTTCGAAATAAGGATAATCTTCCCCATGTTTCACTCTAATTCCAACTGCTTCACAATCTGATTGCTCCTGAAAGAAAGAAATCGCTTTGTGGATTAAATCGCGGGTACCCGTGCTTTCATTAACCAAGTTAAGAAATTTAATGATGACTTCCTGCTCCTCTTGCATCCGCTTGCTTTGGGTGATGTCCTCAAAAATAGCGATAAAGTACCCCTTACACGGGCTATAGACAGAAACGGATAGCCACGACCCCAAAGGCTTGAATTTGATTTCGAACGTTTCGGCCAGTCCATTTAGGGCAACCCGACCATATATTTCAAAAATCTCCGGGTGCATTTCTTTAATTTCAGGAAGCACTTCAGTCACTTTTTTCCCAACCACATTGTCCAGACCGGTGAGTCTCGTAAAGGCTCTATTGGTTTTCAGATAAATGAAATCTACGGGATGCCCATCGGTATCAAACAACATTTTGCAATGAGCGAATCCATCCAACATATTCTCGAATAGCGAGCGGTAATACATCTCGCTCTTCCGCAGCTCTTCTTCCATCTGCTTGCGATTAGAAACATCAACAGTAACAGCGACTCCACCAATCACTTCCCCTTTTTTGTCTCGAATGGGAGATGCGGAAACCTCAGCAAACCAATGCCGTCCACTCGGAAGGTCAATCTCAAGCTCTGTAGTAGGGATAGTTTTGTTCTCCCGGACTGCCTGCTGCAGAGGAAGTTCGGCGTTGCTCATCTGCTTGCCGTGACGGGAAAACCTTACCTTGCGACCTGCTGCATTCGAATCGGGGGCTGATGCAGAAAGGTTGTCCGCCGACTTTCCTTCAAATTGAGCCAGAAAAGTGGGATTTCCAGTTATGCGCTCGCAGCTGGGATCATCCGAAAAGCAGACACCAACTGGCACCGCTTCCAGGACCGCTTCCAATCGTTGGTGTGTGGAGAAGTGCTCTTCTGCCGCTTGTTCTTGCTCCGTGATGTCGTAACCTAAATTGATATTTGTGCCGTCCGGCAGGGCGAAATTCGCCCAAAGGCAAATCTTTTCCGATCCGTCCTTAGCCCTTGCCCGGTACTGCTTGAATTTTCCAGTGCTCTCATTGAGAGCCTCGATGACTTGTTTTCTGACTTCTTCGTTTGGATACGCCAAAACCAACGGATTGGCTTGAGCATTCAGTTCTTCGATAGTCCAACCAAACACCTTTTGGCATTGACCATTCCATAAAAGCAGGCGCCCATCTTTGTCGAACGCATCTATCATAATGGGGGCGCGTTCATAGATCATTTTGAAGCGCGCCTCACTTGCTCTCAACGCTGCTTCGGTGCGCTTTCGTTCCTCCACTTCGAGACGAATTCTTTCTTCTGCTTCCTTCTGAAGAGTAATATCGATGGCAGTGCCATCAATGACTCCATGTTCTTGATCGTGGCGCGACCAAAAACTGAGCCATCGTTCTTCTCCATTTTTCTGTCTGATTTTTACTTGGAAATCTGAAACAAATTTACAGGGTCCGATACTGGCAAGTCGCTGTCGTGTATCGTTCAAATCGACGTGATGTTTTTCGCGGGTGTATCCGGCAATACACTCTTCCCGATTTGAATATCCAAATAAATGGGCAAGTTGATCATTGCAGTCGAGGATTTGTCCGGTGCTGATCTTAGAACGAAAGAGCCCCACGGCAGAGCTTCTGAAGTAGTCCTCGAATTTTCCTTCGCCTATGTTGGGTAAGCGTTCCTTCTGATCGCTTCCTTCTGGGCGAGCGCCCGGCTTGCCATCTGAACCGCTCAAGATTTGACTCCCCAAAATATCGGCGATAGCAAGTTTTCCAGGATCTTCAAAACTGATAATGGAGCCATAACTTGCTGACCGCTTCTGCTAAGTCCTCCCAACCTCACGCAAGCTAAGAAAAAACACTACGTCCAAGTTTGCACGTTCGCAAGAAAAAAGCCTTTACGTTTTCATTAGAGGTGCGTGGTCATATTTTCTCAGCCATGTGGTTACAATCCCAGCCGCGAAAAGAAGAACTCCTCCGATACCAACCACCCAGGCCCGGTTGCCTCCCACAAAATTTAACATTAAGGTTCCCATTCCCAGTGAAACGCAAATTTCCGGCAGCACAATAAACATGTTAAATAATCCCATGAAAAGTCCGTATTTTTCTTGAGGGAGATGCTCAACCAGTATGGTGTAGGGCATGCTCACAATGGACGCCCACGCTATTCCTGAGCCAATTGCGAACAGGTAAAGCATCCAGGCTTCACCTCGGTTGTTTGAAAAAGGGACAAGCAAAAGCCCGATCGCGCCTATCATCAAAGAAAGACTGTGGGTATAGGCTCGGCCAATGCGCAGGCATAATAGGGGAATCAGGAGCGCATAAAGGGGAGTGATCATCCCTCTGAAGGCGAGGGTGCGAGCGGCAAACCGAACGCCTTGTTCATAATTCTGGTAGAGTGTGCTTTGGGTTGGAGCCGTAGGAATACCGCCAAATACGTTTGCCCCCACGGCGCTGGAGTAAAAAATCCACATGCAGAACAGGCCCATCCAGGTCAGGAATTGCACCACACCGAGAACTTTCATGACCTCTGGCATTTCCTTGATTGAGCCAAAAACTTCCACAAAGTAAGCTGCAACCTCTTTCATGGGTCCTTTGAATGTCTCGGCCTGTTTCCCAACATCGTCGGGAGGATACTCCGGTGAACTAAAAACAGTCCAAGACATGGCAAAAAATAGGATTGTACCGCACAGATAAAATCCAGTTTGTAAGTCAGTCGCAGATGCAATGAAGTTTCCGATGATCGTCCCTGCGCCAATCATAAAAGCTTGCCAGGCATAGCCCTGTGGTCGCTGTCCCGATGAAAGCTTATCTCCGACAAAAGCTCTCATCGGTTCCATGCAAATATTTAATGAGGCATCGAGCACCCAAAGAAGACCGGCTGCCATCCAGACGGCACCGGCGTGCGGCATTGCGAACAGGCTCAAAGTGGAAAGAACAGCACCAATAAAAAAGTAAGGGCGACGACGACATCTGAGAGCTTGCCACCAAGTGCGATCGCTGGCGTAGCCAACAATGGGCTGGATAATAAGACCGGTAAAAGGAGCCGCCAACCACAAGAAGGGAACTTGCTCTTTGCCTGCTCCCAGTGTTTCAAACAGGGGAGTCATCCGAGCAAATTGAATTTCAAAGCCGTGCTGGATGCCGAAAAACCCAAAACTCATATTGAACATTTGTAACAAGTTGAGTAACGGCTTTTTCATTGGATGGGCACTTGCTTCACTCATCACTACGGACTCCTTTTCAAACTCTCTTTCAACTGTGTCAGGGCCAGACGCAAGCTTGCTCTGGCCCAATTAAGGGGCGTAATGGGGCTGGGGGCGAATCGTCTCTTTCCGTCCTCAATAACGATATTGTAGGATTCAGGCACAGCGAGTGGCGGCACGGGTTTTCCATCAGCGCCCAGTACGGGCTCGGCCGTTGTGCCGCCGGTGATTTGTGCAAGTGCTCGGTTAAAGTGCAGCGTTTGTTTTTCAAGGAGGCCCGGCTCATAATAATCTTGGTACAAAATACCGTACGCTTTCGAAAGCCATGAATCAAAAAACCACTGCGCTTCCGTCCCCGGAATCATCCTTTCGCTTCTTAACTGAAAGCGTTCTTCCTGACTGTAATCCGACGTGAGCACCGAAACATCCTCCTCGTGCCCCAGCCAATAATTAGCTGCTTGATAAGAATCTCCCGAATAACGTTTGATCCCAATCTGTCCCATTAAGGGCTCAACAAGCGCAATGATGCGCTCCTTATGCTCTCGATCGAATCGTTCCAAGGTACATGGAAAAAGCAGGTTCAATAGAGCGGCGTCCGATTCACGGTATCTTGGGCTTGTTTTTGGATAATCGGGTGACTCACCCTGAAGAGACTGACGCATCAGGCGCTTATATCCTGACTCCACCAGTGCACTCAAAGAGCTTAACACAGGCTCAAAAGTGCTATCCAGTCCCAACGTGCTACCCAGTCCCAACGTGCTACCCAGTCCCAGTGCTCTAGATTTCTTCAGGAAAAATGAATGCCATTGAAGCTTCGGTTCTTGCATCCGCTTGAGAAGGAACTCCAAAGAAGAGGTGACCAATCCCACCGACGAGCTATTGATTCTCTCGATCTCTTCCCAGCAGCCTGCGTCCTCCATATCGAAGAAGCGAATTCTTGCAAAATAAGTCGGTAGACGCATGAGGAATTCGGCTTCAGGGTCGGTTAGCTCTGATAGGGGGATGCGACCGGAGGCAAGCTCTTGGAGAATGAACTGATAGAACAAACCCAATGCATCGTTTTGTTTGTGATTCCAGTACTGGGGTTTGCCGCTAACATAAACATCGTCCATTTCCGGTGAGCTGCCATCAAATCGAACGTGGACCGCGTTCATTGGATCGCCTAAGAGTGAGGGTTCTTGGATGGCGTTTCGCAGTCGATTAAGCTGTTTGGGAGATGAAAAATATCTGAGCAGTATTTTCATAATCTGAGTGGCGGTTTTCTCCCTTCCTCGTTCGGACCGCATTGCCAGATACGCCCAAACTGAATCGCGTACCCAAATAGCATCATAGTGGGTGGGATCATTGGCTTGAAACCGATCAGCTGCTTTAACGAGTCCATTGGGAGTTACATCAATGTGTAAAATCGGCTCAAGGAAATTCGAAAGTACCTCCAGCTGAGCAGAAGTGTAGTGATCATGAGCAAGGGCTCTCAGCTGCTCGGACTGAAACAATATCTTCATAACGTTCATACGGTTACATACATGGTCTGCCGCTAAGATGCCATACCAAAAATGCCAATAGTTAGCCTTGCAAAAAACTGTAAAACTGCAAAACAAGACTTTATTCTTAGTCGGATTTCAGGCTTAATAGCCCCCCATGGGTATCCAACATCTTTCCATCGCGGAACTTGGACCGATGGGTGACGGAATTCATTCAGGAGCTCGAGGACGAGTTTTTGTCGAGCGAACGGTTCCGGGCGATCGCATAAAGGCTCGCGTGTATGTGGATGGAGCTGGGATTAAACGTGGGGAAACTCTCGAAATATTGCAGCCATCTCCAAACCGGCGCAAACCTCCTTGCATCCATTACGAGCGCTGCGGGGGTTGCACTGTTCAGCAC
>JACQOU010000169.1 GCA_016207775.1 Deltaproteobacteria bacterium | reverse complement strand
TCCCTGGACCGAGCGTTCGAAATCTTATCCAACCGCACGGTAAAACCTATTACGAATTATTTATTGACCTTACAGATACGAATATTTCTCGACTGGCGAAGATCCTCGCAATGAGGACCGGTACCGAAGGCGACATTGAAAAACGTTTGCTGCAAACTACCGGAAGCCGCATTTCCTTGAACCAATTTCTACCAGAAGGGGTGCGCTCAAAATTGGGTACGACAGATAACAATCCCTGCTACTCAGCGGCCTTTACTTTCCACAATCCGAACTATCAATTCTCACCTGATTTCATGACTTATCTGAGGCAAAATTATTATCCATTAGGATATCAACAGGACAAACTTCAGTTTGGCGATCTCATTGTCATGTGGAGAAAGCCACCCGGGGAAAATCATTTCACCCACCATGTTGCTCTTTATTTGGGGGGGGACTTTATTTTCCATAAATATGGTCCGATGAAGCTTGCGGCATATGAATTTCACACATGGGAAAGTCTTACCAGTTACTACAAACTTGCGATGTCTTTAGCACTGCAGACCTTCCAGGTATCTGCCGGAAACTTTGCGTATGATTTTCAATTCGAATATATGAGATACGATCCGGATTTAAGTGCTGACCCGCTGAAGGTGCACGCGGTTCAGCGTTCTATTCTAAATCATCGCTGCTGCGGACGGTAAAAAGGAGCTGGTACATCAACCAGGGTATGGCATGAACGACAGGCCTGCTCCCTTGTCTGTACGGGAGCTTTCGATTAATAGAACAACAATGGACGTAGAACGGCATTTGGAAGTATCCCTGAAGGCCATTGTGGGGCCCGATTACGCGAGTCAAAGCTATGTGATTGGCGTTTCAGGCGGAGTCGATTCCATGGTGTTGGCCACCGCAATGTCTAAACTGATTCCGCAAGCCCATCTTATTTTTGCGCACTACAACCATGCTGTGCGCTCGGACGCAGATGCCGATGAACAGATCGTGGCTCAATTAGCGATTCAAAATAAAATCCAGTTCGAAACGGCTAAGGCAGTCCGACAAACGCGGCATGTGGGGGAAGAGCAATTGCGTATCCAAAGGTACGCCTTTTTGAATGATGTGGTTGAACACCACGGATTTGATTTTCTGATGACGGCTCATCATGCAGAGGATCAGCTGGAAACGTTCTTAATGCGGTTAATCCGGGGCACCGGAGTGGAGGGCCTCAAAGGAATGCTACCTTTGGAAGGTCGGCTCTTGAGGCCGCTTCTGACACTTCCTAAATCTTCCCTGGTTGAATATGCAAATGAGTATCTTATTCGTTATCGGGAAGATGAGACCAATTTCAATGAGCGCTATTTTCGAAACCGGGTCCGTGCGCAATGTTTGCCCGTTTTTTATCAGCTTGCGTCTCATTTCGGAGGAAAAGATAGATTTTTGGAGCGTTTTTCAAAGCTGACCAATGAGTTTGCTGAGATAAGTTCCTTACGGACAGTGGAAATCAATCAGCTGTTTGAGCTTATGTGCGTGCAGACGCCATTTTGGATCCGCTGTGAAAACAAAAAATTTTTGGAGCTCGAACAGGCGATCCAAGCAAGGCTTCTTCGCCTCATTTATAAGCGTTTGCAAATAAGCCATTCTCCCTCCAGGGATCAGTTAGCTTCCATAGTTGCTGATTTAAATGATGGGAAAGTTTCAATGGATTGTCCTCTCTCGCTGTCTGTTCGTGAGTCGTGCGGGCATCTGTTTTTTCAGTCGAAACGCATGAGCCGATCTCATCTCGAGTTTCGTACCACAGAGTCATCGGTTACTTGCGATGTGCTTGGATTTCGGGCGCAAATTGAATCTGGCGTGGGCAAAGAATGCGAATGGAGAACGTTTAAACCAGGGGATCGGTGGGAGGGCAGAAAACTATCTGATGTTTTGCTGGATCGGAAAATCCCTTTGCCGGAGCGCAGGATACTGCCGTTGCTTACCAAGAAAGATTCTCGCGAAGTTTTGTGGTTCCTTTCAGAAAGGAATGAACGCGTGCGGGTGCAAGAATGTCAATTCCTGTTCAGCTGTTGGAGCTAAAGAGCAATCACTTGCTTGAGCGTTTCTACGCTTTGAAGGAGGGCGTTTTCATCAACAAGCATGTAGCTGGATTTTCCCTTCACGACAATCCGTTTTTCAGAAAGATGAGTGAGGCATTCCTCAATAATATCCACAGATACTCCAGTGATTTCACTGATGTCTGCAACTCGAATCGTCAGCTCTTTTCCTTGCGAGGAATGTTTGCACACGGCCTCATCTTTAGTGAAGTAAATGAGACATCCAACCACTCGCTCGATGGCATGAGTGGGGCGTAACACTTTGGATAGCTCGTAGAGGCTGTCGAGTCTGGCTGAGAGCATTCTGAGAATTCGTAACGTAAGGTCAGGAATGAGAGTTTGAAGGACTTTGAAATTAGAATGTTCCACTTCAAGCAATTCGGTTGATTCAGCTGCCCGGATAGTACACGGACGCCGATAGGGACCATTTTTTATGATGGCTTTTTCCCCAAGCATTTGACCGGCTCGTAGGATTCCAATCATTTTATCCGAGTCAAACACCTGCAGACTTCCGCTCATGATAATGTGCATTGTGTTACCCTGATCTCCGGCTTTATATAGGTATTCCCCGGCGGAGAGATGGCGCACATATTTATCGAGCGTGGCTTCTTTAGGGTTATTATCGGGAGCAAACATAACTTCTCCCTCCTTTTTCGGCATTATCAGGCTGGAGTAATAGCCCAAATTTTGCGCAAATTTTTGATTATGCTTCAGTGGCATCTGTCCGATAAGTTTCATAGGTACCCTGCCAATCATATGAAATCATCTCAAAAGACGGTATTGGCGTGGCTTGCGCTATTTGTAGCAACCATTCTTATCTTTCAGACTGCCCATGTAAATCGCACGGAAAAGAAGATTCCGTTCAACAAATTTATTGAGCATGTCAAACAAAAGCAGATAGACAGTGTGACGTTCAAGGGGCACGGCCGTATCGAAGGGAAATTCAAAGCCGGAGTGGAAAAAGGCCAGAACTTCGAAACAATAGGCGACACGTCTTCCGACTATTACGTTAAATTGTTAAACGACAATAATCTAATCCCTAACTATGAAATTGATGATGCCAATCCGGTTTGGCTTCAGTTGCTAGTAAACTGGGGCCCCATGCTGATCTTTATTTTGCTTCTGGTTTT
>JACQOU010000168.1 GCA_016207775.1 Deltaproteobacteria bacterium | reverse complement strand
TTTCTGTATCAAGAAGTTGGCAATATTTGTCGTTTCTCCTTCGTATACTTGTGCACGGGATACTCGTTGAATGAGTGTTCTCATGATTGTTTTCCTTGATCATTTTTGTGTATACCAAATTGGTCCATTGGCCTTGTAAAATTTTAGTACATTTTCATTTTAGGCTTGGGGAACAGAATTTAACCAGTGATTTCTGGGTAATGGGGTGAGACGGCGTTCAAACTGTGTATTTTTCTGACAGCACCGTACCCCCGAACACTGCCAGTCTGCGGCGGTTTAGGGAAGCTTCCCAGAGTAAAGGGCGGGTTGGAACACCGCTTGCAGTAAAGTCATGCAGAAGACCAGCCCCTATGAAGGGCATGGGATGGTCCAGGATAGGACTATCACACCCACAGGGAGTGGTCCGAAAATTTGCTTTGGGTTGAAGTAGAAACGAAACCTCAAGCGGGTGAACCTGGATAATCAGGTTCAATGCGGAAGTTGAAAGTGGGGTTCAAGATGAAGACGTTAAAGCTGAGCGTGACCGGGTTGGTTGGTCTAATCCTCTGCATCGGTCTTTCGTCAAATACATTTGGTAATCCAGATGATCACGGGAGAGCTTCGGGCGGCGATCAAACGCGTTCGCAAGCGGAAGGCGAAAAATGGACAAAGGCGGAGCAGGCGCTAATCAAAAAGGGCGGACAATACAAAACCTTTGCTGAGTCAGCCACCCAGTACCGAGCAAAGCTTCACGAAAAATGCTCAGACCCCAAATTCCATTCTTCCGTTTCAATTGAGAAGGGTCTGCGCAACCTAATGGAAGAACTTGCGAAGAGCCCACAGACAGTCGACAAGGAAAAGGTCAAAGGAGCATTCGTCGTATTGAAAGAACTTCTAAAGACTGAAATGAATGATAAGAATTTGGCAGATGCTCTGGCCTCTTTAGAAAAGATCGTTTCTGAACTCAAAATAAGCGTAGCAGATGATACGAAAGAAAAAATTTGCGAATCTTCTAAGCCAGCCGAGTTGTGTGTTGTGTTTGACGAACTCAAAAAAGATAACTGCAACTTATCAAGTGCAGCAGCTGAAACCGTTAGCGGAACGCCAGAGCTCGTTGCGCCTTCCGGTGCACCGATTCAGCCTCCCCCAGCCGAGGTGGTTGCCGCGCAACCGGTCGAGCCTCCAGCACCACAGGCTCCGGTTCAACCCACGGTCGACAAAGATAAAAACAATAAGAAGTTTTCCGAGCTCGGTGATGCACTAAAATCAATGGGTGACGGATTGAAAGGTCTGCTTGACCAGGGAATGGCCGGATTGAACGATGCCGTTCAAAAACTCTCTGACGGTTTTGCTAATGATCAAAAAGCAAAAGAAGACGCCCTAAAAGCCAAGAAGCAGGGTGAAAAGCCTGAAGATATGCTCGCTAAAGCCGAAGAAGATCCCATGAAACACCTCATGCCGATAATGGATGCTTTAAAGGGCAAGGAAGACGGCCACGGAAAAGGCAAGCAAGAGGGCGGTGGTGACAAAGGCGGCGGAGGTAGCGGTGAGCAAGGTGGCGGGAAAAAGGATGGCAAGGAAAAACCGGCATACGATCCAAATCAGCTTGCTAATGCCAATCAGGGCCAACCAAATGGCAATCCGGGTGGATTAGGAGGTTTGGGTTCGTCAGGTTCTTCGACACCGATTAGCACCCCGACAACCAATATTCCGACGAGCAATAGCTCGAAAGAAATTCCGCAGCTGCCACCGGTACAGACTCAGGGTTCCTATTTATCGCAGATTTTGCCGCTGCTTATGTCTAACCCGCTCAATAATATGGCTTCAATGATGGGAGCGGGAGCGCAAGCGATGCCTGGCGGCTTCCCACGTGTGGGTGGTGGCCGTGGCATGCAGATGGGTCCAAGATCAGCCGTTGGCGGTGCTGCAAATGCCGCTGGTAGCAACATGGGCGTTCAACCGAGAACCAAAGATCCATTTAGTAGCGTAGCGGCAGCCAAGTAATGTTTTTCCCCTCTTTAGAGGAGGGGCAATGAGGAGGCGAACGTTGCGGGCATAAAAGCCCGGGCCTCAACCTGGGAGGGTTGAGGAAATTCAGAAAGCGGGGTCACACAATGAGAGGGGATAATTCTCATTCATTCAGTCTAGTCGTACTCTCCATGCTGGTTGGCTTGGGGGTTTACGCTAATCCAAAACATAGTCATGAACAGTTGCAGGAGGACAAAGACCATCAGGAGGTTATGGGTCATTCTCTGGCCCAACACGACATTGTTTCCCAGCAGTATTCGCGACTAATCGAATTGTTGAGGGGTTCCGCAAGACAAAGCGGGCACTTTGAACTGGAACTGAGCAATCGGGATGGTTCGCAAGGAACCGTTGCAAAGGTTCCTTCCAGTAAACTGGTCACCATTTTTGAATATCTCAAAACATATCGTGATGCCAACAAGGAGCGATGCAAAGACGATACGGTTGCGATGTGGTTTCAAACGATATTAGATGATGTTGTTAAGAAGTTTGCTTACGTTGAAAATCAGGGGGCGAACCTTTTTGCGTCCACGATAAGGGCCGATCTGGAGTCGCAATTAAACTTTATTGCGAGTTACCTGATTGAAAAGGGTAAGAAGAAATATAGTTCCGCTGACCAAAGGCTCCAGCTCACTATCCAGGAGTTGGCACGGGCACTTAATCTAAAAACGTATTTCAGGGAGGATCACAATCGTTCGCAGCAACGTGAGCTCTATCGCAGAGTTCTTGACGAGATGGAAGGTCAACACGAAGTGTGCACTATCGATTCAGCTCACCCCGATAAACCGCCGGTACGTGACCAAGATGATATTCACCGTCGCCTGCGGCAACTTGAAAAAGAAAATGAATTTTGGAAAAAAACCATGCCAGCGCTTTTGAAAGAGATGGCTCACAGACAGGAGCATGGACAGGAACATGGAGAAAAGCATGGCGGTGGAGCTCACGGGGGTGGCTCTCACGGAGCACCTTCTCTTCCGTCGATATCTGTTCCAAGTGGTGGTGGCTTTAACCCGCCCTTCTATCCTCTCCAGGATCCTTTTGGGGGGGGAATTCCACCCTGGGCAAATCCCTTTTTAAGCCAAAACCAGCAGCCTATCGAACCCAGAATTTGGAATCCGCCACCCAATCTGTTTCCACCATTCAAACCGATGCCAATGCCTGTGATGCCTCAACAGAATTCTACAAGCGGTCTGGAAGCTATAGTCATACAGCTACTGCTCAATAAGATGTTTGGTATGAATCCACTGTGGGCTGCTCAGTCGGGGCTTCAGGTGAATCGTTACCCGGGGCTTGGAGTAAACCTCAGTGTGCGGCGTTTTCCCGCCCGTCCTTTTCCGCAGGTGATCATGCGTGCTCCGCAGCCTTATCCAGGCGTGCCCTCCACCTTTAGCCGGGCCAGCGGGACGGTGGGGCGCACACCAAGAGCTCCGTACAACGGTGACGGGTTGGCTATCCGGTAGGGTAGCAGTGGGTCGATTACTCAATGAGCTTTTTGGGATCCAACTGGATAACTGAAGACCCCCAGAGAATTGAGTTGCAGTAAGATTTTGTTTCTACCTTTGAATGGGGAAATACAACTGAGTTTTCAATGCGGGAGCGAGGACAAACCGTTGTGTTTTCTCCCAGTACGGTGCGGGCGAGATACGCACCTGTTCCCACAGAGCAGTTTTCGCCAACAACCATTGGAGAGTTAAGAGGCGGCAAGGGCTGATTGCCTTTAGACCAGGTTGCTGGTTTTTTTTCCTTGTAGCCATGGAAAGTGAGTAGCCGACTCAAAAACCTGTCTTGTTCGCTCAATCGCTCAAACAGGCTCATGGTTGAGCCCCACAACGAATAAAGGTCTCCTGTGTCGTACCAATATTCCTTGGTTAAAAACTCGCCCCAAAAACGGTTGGGACTTTCACTCATGGCGGGTGAGTAAAATGAGCGCACAATACTGCTTGGGACTTCTCTGAGATAGGAGAAAATTTCTGGCGATAGAATATGAATTCCAGTGAAGATACCTATTCTCACGGGATCAGAGTGTTGATGGTCTGCTATTTTACAGAGATGCCCAGATGGGTCGATTCCCACTTCAGAGTATGCGCTCTGGATTGCTTTGTTTTCGCAAAGCACCATGGTGGCAAGCGCGTTTCGATGAATGTGTTTATCAATGATCGGCAGCAATTGCACGTTGGAGATGAAATCGCAGTTGAGCAGCACAAAGGGATGGGATTCAAAAAAGGCCTCTGCTTTTTTAAGCCCTCCCCCCGTACCCAGGAGTGTTTTCTCTTCGGAATAGGACAGCTTTACGCCGAAGCGGTTACCATTTCCCAAAAAGCTGCGCACTTCGTCGCCTAGGTGATGAAGATTAATGATGGCTTGTTCTATGCCCGCTTCTTTGAGAAGGAACAAGGCATACAAAACGTTTGAAATGTTTAGTATGGGGACGAGCGGTTTTGGAATGTTCTCCGTTAATGGAAGGAGTCGCGTGCCAAGTCCCGCACAAAACACCATCCCCTTCTTAATGTGGATGTTCATCGAATTCCTCTTGAGCGCAATCGATTTATCGTATCACGAAAACGGAAAACGGTGCCAATGGACGGTGGTATGTCTCCGTGCGCGGCAAGATTTTCCGCTGAAAGAAGGACTGGAATGATGTACTTCAGGTGAGTCCTTTTTTTGAACCGGGTGTAAAAAGAAGCAAAACTCCCGGCAGCCTTTATGGTTCTTTGGAATGCGATCAGCCTCAAGTCCGACCCGAAAGTTTCCCAGTTAATTTTTTTGTGTAGCGTGTACGGCCGAAGGGAGCGCTGGTAGATCTTCAAAAGCTCTTCGCGTTCTTCTTCAGAAACAGTCAGATAAGCGTCATACAATAAACTGGCTAAATCGTAATGAGGGCAGCCCAAGCGAGCGTCCTGAAAGTCGATCATGAAAAGTTTAGTGTTTTTCAACAGAAGATTTCGGGTGTGATAGTCCCGGTGACAAAAAACCAATGGTTTGACTTCAGATATTTTTTCGCAGAACGGTCTCAAAAAAGATTTCCACAAAGATGCGGTTGGACGAAGCATGAGTAGCTTGCAGTACAGATGCTCCATCGTCCAAAGAAATTCTTCAAAGTATTTCGTAGTGTCAAATTTTCGTTTGGCAGCCGGAATGTTCTTGGGCACAGGAAAAGTGCGACCGTGGAGATCCGCCAAAAGGATAACGGATTGCTTAAGCCAGTAAAATTTTTTCGTTCGTTGTTGAAATATTTTTTTTTGTAAGAGCTCGTTTCCCAGATCCTCCATGAGCAACAGTCCTGCCTGGGGGTCTACCTTATAAAATTTGGGCACAGGCAAATGGTGAACGGAAAGATAACGTTGATGGGGCGCATAATCCTTGCTAAATTGCCAACCTCGATCGAGTAGCACAATTCGACTTTGGCCTCGGTGTTCAAGTCGGTAGAACGAGCGGTTGGAGCCATCACCGAACAACTTACGAATGCACACGGGTTCTTTGGTTATCCAATTTTTGGATAACCAAGATTCAATGAATGTTTTTTCATTCGAGAGAGGCATCTTGACTACTCATAGGATAACCAGAATATCCTTTATTTTCAATAATTTATTCTACTTTTCTATTGCTTCCAACTTTCCGAAAAGTATACTGAAGACAGAACCTCCCTATCATCCGTCTTTTCACACGGAAGTGATCGTGACTGATTTTACACAAAAAGTGGCAGCTCGTTTTCTCAAATGGGGTGTGACTGCTATTTTTTTGTGCGCCATTGGTTTGATGCTGAAATTTGGATCCTCGATTGAGCCCATACCCCCGGCCTCGGTTAGCCCCCTTCCAGTTGTGCAGGTCAACGCTCCGACTGCGCCAAACTCTGTAGATTCTGAAGCGATCCCGGTTGTCAAAACTACCAAGAAAAGTAAGCGTCAGTTACGAGCCCGGAAAGCCAACACTCCTTTTGCTGCCGCTAAAAACCCAATGAAGGAGAGCCCGGTTGTTTTGGTTGCAGCGCTGGAAAATACCTGGGATGAAGGCCCACAGAGTGATGCTCTCGATACCGTTAGTCCGCTTGATGAACTTGCCAATCAGGCTTTTTCTGAAGTCCCCCAAAGTGAAAGTTTCCAGTCCGAATGGAGAATGTCGCAATTGCAACTTGATTATTCACCCTTTCTGGATGAGTCTCTAACGCCGGCCATTTACAGCGAAGTTGCCGCCCGCTACAAGAATGATAATTTTGAGCCAATTCGTGAAGCCCTAAGCGAAATCTCGGAAGCCGCACAAACCTTAGGGCCGATTGCCCCGGCGCCAGTCCCCTTGGCAACACCCTCTCTGGGTGAGAGCAACACACCACCTCTGGGTGAGAACAATAAAAAAGAGGCGAGCAACGAAGCGATGTCCGCTCAACCCGTACTCTCCGTGCCGACTGACCAGCCCCCAGAACAGCCCGCGACTGCTACGGAACATTATGAAAATCCGACTGATGACGGTGGCTCCAATACATCCGACGACGATGGCAACGAACGAATGTTGGGTGAGCAACCTCAAAAACAAGACGCCGAACGGGGCGTGCAGGTTTCGGAGCAAGAAACAAAGCCAACACAACAGAGTGCTGAGTTGCCCGTTAGTGAGCGTCTCGCCAGCGTTGCGCCGTATACGGTTGCACCTCCCTCGTCTCAAGGGGTGATTACTCAATTAAATGATTCGTCAGCCGCTTCCTCGAATAGTCCTGTTTTGAATAGCCAACCGGAAGGCAGTTCCAATCTTCCAAAGGCTAGAGCATTGCTTGCCCAAGCACTTACAGGCAACACAAGCATTCCAGATGTTCCGCGTAACGACGATATTTCAAAAAAACCGGATGAAATCCAGCCTCCTCCTCATGAAGTGAAAAACGGCCAAGGTGCTCGGAGACAAGACCCCAACGGGGAATACGGCGAAAAGATTTTTGGTCAGATAGCTTTTGATCGCTTTGTTGAAGATTGGCTCGAGCGCAATAACCATCATGCGCAAATTTATCTTCATCCTGCCTCTGCCGAGCACGCTCGTGATCCTAAGGAGATCGTGTTTGCAAAGTACAATCCGCCTCATTTTTCGGTTGAAGAGTCGCTTCAAGGAAGTTACCGCTTGGTAGTTGGATTTTTTTCCGAAAGAAATGCGCTTCCCACAGCAAGAATTCATTATCCTCACCTCATCAATGTGAGTAAGAGCAAAATCCGCTTCTTTATCGACGAAAAAGCTCTGCGCAAAGCTTTGCGGGCGAGCCCCTCTCCATCTACCAATGTAACACTCACGGGAACAATTTTTGAAATGTCGTGGGGACACCACCGCGAACCCAAACCGATACAAAACGCACGGATTTCTTTCGTCGGATTTCCAGAAAAGGGTCTCCAAATAAAACCGACAGATGCTCAAGGGAATTTCAAAATTTCTGGGCTTAGCGGGAATTCAAGATACCTTATTGATGTGAGCGCCAACGGATATTTTGGCACTCGAAAAGCAGTCGCTCTTCTTGATTCGGATGATTACATCATTATTTATCTGGTTCCGCAGTTTGGTGTTGATGCCGCTACGGTTTTTACCAGGAAAGCGCAAAAAGCTGGAAAGGGAATATTGGTGGGTCGCATTTTTGATCCACTCAATCGTGCCCCTAAAGAATGGGAAGGGGTATCGCTTCTATACCGAGCCGGGCCTGCGCTGTATTTCGATTATTACTGGGGCTTGCCGAATTTGAACCTTAAAAGCACCAGCAAATCAGGTTTATTTGCTTTTTTTAATGTCGTTTCAGGGTTACGAACACTCCTTCGTGATGGGAAATCACCGTTAACGGTGATTGTGAGA